>DATADG010000001.1:0-3291 GCA_036258655.1 Gemmatimonadales bacterium
GTTCACAGCGTTCCTCCCGTCATGACGGTCATAGTTCCTGCAGGGCCCACGCTCACGGTGCCGACAAGTCGTCAGCCGCGCAGCGCAGGACGATGCCGAGGGATCGGCCGCCGGGCGTCGGCAGCCCGTCAGCGTCGAACGATCTGCTAGCGCATCTTCACGCGCCGCAGTCTCTTCGCGTTCCGGATCGCTGCTCGATGCACAGGGGCGAGACCTTTCTGTACGACGCGTGAGAATGAGCCTGCTCGTGTTGTTCGCTGATGGTTAGGAAAGTACCCAACTGTCCGCATTGCGCACCACCGCGAGCGCCGCACGAGGCCCACACCGGTCATGCAAGGTGGCAGAGTAGTGTCGGCGGTGTCCTAATCCCGAGGTGTCTGCCCTGCAGCTCTATCCAGACCCCAGAACTTCGCGATGTAGTAGCTGGAGCAGATTGTGGTTTGGACACGGAAGGGAGGATCGCCCGGAGTCCCACACCGCTCTTCGCTGGAGCCCGGACTCACCGGGGTGCCATGACCCGCACCGATGACCGTGTAGGTCTCGACGAGCACATTGCCGCTCGCGTCTCCGTACACCCGGTGTGGATGCCCTCCGACTTTCTCTTCCACCTCAGGGGTAAGGTCGATCCCGTGGACATTGGCCCACTGTTCCAGGAGCTCCCTGGCGTTAACCGGATTTACTGTCTGGTCGGCATCACCCTGCCAAATCGAAACTCGTGCCCAGGGACCGTCGTGATCCGTAGCGTCGCGCACTCGACTGCCCCATACGGAGGGATTGAGATCCTTCGCGGGGAAAGAGCCTGATCGGGTAAGAGCGAGGCCACAAGTGGACAAGGCCTCGCTGAGGCTGGCGGCGCACCCGTACGGGACGCCCGCGATGATAGCTCCACCGGCAAAGACCTCTGGATAGGCGGCCAGCATGACCGCGGCCATGGCTCCGCCCGCCGAGAGGCCCGTCACATAGATCCGGTTCCGATCGACATCGTGGACGGCCTTCATCTTGTCGACCATCTGCTTGATCGACAGCGCCTCGCCCTCGTTCCTGTCCTGGTCGCTGCCCCGTTCAGACCAGGAGAACAGGTCGAGGACCCTGCGCCCGTTGAACCAGTTGAAGCATGAGCTTCGGTTGTTCACCCGCTGCTGTTCCGGCAAGAGCAGCGCGAAGCCCCACTTGTCGGCGAACTTGGTCCAGCCTGTTTCATCATCGTAGTCCGAAGCCTTCTGTCCACACCCGTGCAGCGCCACGACAAGAGGACCCGATGGCTGCAAACCATTCGGGACATACTGATACATGCGGAGGTTCCCGGGATTCGATCCGAAGTCGCGCACTTCGGTCAGGGTACCCGTCTGGGCATCCATGCTGGCGGGAGCCAAGAGGAGCGCCGAAGCCAAGACCAAGCGTGTCGCCATCGTTCTTGCTACCCGCCGCGCTTGGCGGGCGGCGCCGCACACCAGTCCCCTCAAAGTTGCTCGGTTAACGTCGAGGGGAGCGCGCCGGCTCGATTCTCAGGACGCCGCCCTCGGAGCTGTCGGTGAGCAGATAAATAAATCCGTCCGGTCCTTGTTGGACGTCGCGAATCCGCCCATCAAGATCGCCGAGGTAGCGTTCTTCGCGGGTTACCCGACCGCCCTCCAGATCCAGGCGCACGAGAAGACCTGGCTGCATAGAGCCGATAAAGAGATCACCTCTCCACTCTGGAAAAGCGTCACCAGTGTAGAAGAGTGCGCCGGACGGCGCGATCACTGGATCCCAATAGTAGACCGGCTGCTCCATTCCTTTGTTGGCGGTGCCTTGCCCAATCTTGCTGCCGGAGTAGTCGACGCCGTAGGTGATGACCGGCCAACCATAGTTGCGGCCCGGCTGTGGATTGTTGAGCTCATCGCCGCCACGCGCACCGTGCTCCGCCGTCCAGAGCTCACCGGTTTCCGGATGGAGCGTCGCGGCTTGCACGTTGCGGTGGCCGTAGGACCAGATCTCCGATCGCACCCCCTCCTGCCGCACAAACGGGTTGTCCTGCGGAATCGAGCCGTCGGGAGTGATCCTGACTATCTTCCCGATCGTCGTTGACAGGTCCTGCGCCCGTTGGCGGTATTCATAACGGTCACCTGTCGTGATGAATAGCGTGCCATCGCGCCTGAACACGAGGCGCGAGCCCCAGTGATTCGACCCGCGGACCTTTGGGACTTGCCGCCATATCACCTGAACGCCTTCGAGCGCACGTGATCCCAGCCGCCCGCGCACCACAGCCGTGCTGGCGCCATCCTCACCGGGCTCGGAAAAGGAGAGATACACCAGCTGGTCTCGAGCGAAGTTCGGGGACAGCGCCACGTCGAGCAATCCGCCCTGGCTGCTCGCCAATACCTCGGGTACACCGCCGAGCGGTTTGGACAGACGGCCGTCCTTGTCGACGATTCTGAGCCGGCCCGGCCGCTCCGTCACGAGCATGCGGCCGTCGGGCAGGAAGGCGAGCCCCCACGGGTGCTCGAGCCCTTTGGTAACGGTCGTCACACGGATCGGCGCTTCGGTGGGCTGCGGCGTCGGCGAGCGCGGCGCCTGGGCAAGCACATCCGCGGCGATCGTGCAAGCAGAGGTCAAGCTTGCGAGGGTCAGGAAGGCAAGTCCACGGCACATAGATCGAAATCCTCCTGAATCTGTGAGAACGGCGTACGACGGGTTCACGTTCCCGACCGGGATGATGTCGCGTCGGCGAAGCTCCTCCCCCCATAGGAGGAAGCTGGCTGGTACGGCGTTGCAGATAAGCTAAGGGGAGAAACGACCGAGGATGTCAACTAAGCCGGGGCGCCTCAGAACGTCCGCTGGACTCCTCGTCGCGTCTCTAATCCGTAGCGTAGCTCCTGGGCTCCTCGTTCCCCCGACCGCCTATCCTTTCGATCCCGAACTGCTCGACCATGTGGGCCGGGACGGCCGCCCGGGTCGGCGTCACCGCCGCGCACACCGGCGCGCACGCGGCACTCGAATCACAAGGCGCTCCCGCACCGTTTGCAGAACCGTGCGTCGGGATCGTGCCCCTCGGCGCTGCAGGCGGGACACGCCTGGGTCGAGATGGCCGGCGGCGCTGCCGTCCGGGCCAGCTCGGCGGTCACGATACCCGTCGGGACGGCGATGATGCCGTAGCCAAGGATCATGACCAGCGCTGCCAGCGCCTGGCCGAGCCCGGTCTTCGGCGCGATATCGCCATAGCCGACTGTCGTGAGCGTGACGACCGCCCAGTACATGCTCCGCGGGATGGTGGTGAAGCCGTTCTGGCCACCTTCGACGACGTACATGAGC
>DATADG010000002.1:0-6157 GCA_036258655.1 Gemmatimonadales bacterium
CAGCTCGCATTCGGTCCGGATGATTCGTCACGATCCCGGTCGCTCCGTCCTGCCACAGCCGCCGGGCGCTACCGGGATCATTGATGGTCCACACGTGCACGGGACAGCCGAGCCGTCGGGCAGCTGCGACAAATCTCCTGGTTGGGATTCTTAGCCCGCGGTGGCGTTCGGGAACCGAGAGCGTCTGATAGGAGACGCTGTCGGGCACTCGACGGAGGAGCGTGGCACGATAGAGCAGCCCGATCTCCCGGCCTGAGGCCGCGACCGCAAAGGGCGGGTGCCGGAAGACCTCAAGCGCGGCGTGATGCTCCGATGCCAGGACGCATCGATCGGTCGCCTGCTCCTCCAGGAGCACCTGTCGAACGGGCCCCTGCGCATCGACTTCCTTGAGCTCCACCAGGAAACAAAGCTCCGGGAACGCTCGGATCACCTCCTGCAAGGTTGGTATTCTTATACCGGCTCCTCTGAAGGGGTGAGTGCGTCCTCGGTCGGAGGTAAACATCGCCCCCGCGTCGAACTCGGACAGCGCGGTCAGCCCGAGCTCACGGACGAGAGCGCGACGGCCGGTGGTGCGGTCGAGTCTAGCATCATGAAGCACCACGGGAACGCGGTCAGCCGTGAGTCGCACATCCAGCTCGATTGCATCCGCACCCTGCTCCACGGCTAGTCGAAAAGCCGGCATGGTATTCTCCGGGGCGGAGCCGGAGGCGCCGCGATGCCCAATGACGGATCGAGAGTTCAGATCGAGGAGCGGGTTCACGTAGGTGGATATACTCAGATCTGAGGGCCGGATACAACGCCCAGGAGACGGAACCGGCATGTCTATCGCAGACCGCCGCCGTGAATACCAGCGGGCGCAGCTCGACGAATCCACGATCAGCCCCGACCCAATCATTGAGTTTACCCGGTGGTTGGAGCAGGCCGTACGAGCCCAGGTGGTCGAGCCCGAGGCAATGACGCTGGCTACCGCCACGCCCGACGGGGTTCCGTCCGCTCGAATGGTGCTTCTGCGTGGCTTCGACGAACGCGGCTTTGTGTTCTTTACCGACTACCGGAGTCAGAAAGGAGTCGAGCTGGAGCGGAACCCACATGCTGCGCTGGTGTTTCACTGGTCGGAGCTGGAGCGGCAGGTCCGCATCTCGGGACCGGTGTCTCCGACCGATCGTGAGGAGTCGGAGGCGTACTATCGAAGCCGTCCCCGCGGGAGCCGAATCGGTGCCTGGGCCTCCCACCAAAGTCAGGTTATTCCCAGCCGTCGCCACCTGGACGAGCGCGTCGCCGACCTGGAGAGCAGATATCCCGGGGAAGAGATTCCACTGCCGCCGTATTGGGGCGGGTTCCGATTGAGGCCGGTGGCGATCGAATTCTGGCAGGGCCGCGCCAATCGGCTCCATGACCGCCTCCGCTACGTGCGAGACGGTGAGCGTTGGCGAATCGAACGGCTGTCGCCCTGACGGTCCTCTAGAAATTCACCGTCAAACCCGCGAGCGCCTCCACCGCAGCCCCGAGCCGCCGTAGAGCTGGAAATGCTCCTCATCGAAGTCTTCGTTATCGTGCCGTGAATCCTCAGATTGGTGTTGAACCAGAACCCGGCGGCGCCAACCATTGGTTGAACTAGCGGTATTTGGGCATGAGCCATGAGTGTTGGTAGAGAGCGGTGGTGGGTTCCGTTCGCCGTCTGGATGGCCGTGGTGGCCTGCCACACACGGTCACCGGAACGATCTTCGAGTCCGGCCGACTCACCGGGGGTGTTCACCAAGCTGGTTTCGTTCGCCATCCTCGAGGATTACGACAAAGGCGACGACCTGGGCCGGATCGCCCGGGATTTTGCTCTTTTCAAAGAGCTCGGCGTCCCCGTCTGGCGCGGGAGCTTCGGCTGGGATGATTACGAGCCATCACCTGGTCGCTACGATTTCGGCTGGTTGGACCGGTTCGTCGCGCTGGCCGACAGCATGGGAATAACGCTGCGGCCCTATCTCGGCTACACTCCCGCGTGGGCCGGCCGGCCTGGGCAGGACGAGCATGCGTGGAATGATCCTCCCCGGCGGGCTGAGTACTGGACCCGATTTGTCTCCACGGTTGCATCCCGCTATCGCAGCGCGCCGAGTCTCCGGTCGTACGAGATCTACAACGAGGAAAATGTGCCGCTGTGGTGGGAAGGGACGGCCGGAGAGTACGCGGTGGTTTTGCGAGCCGGGGCCCACGCCATCCGGAAGGCCGACCCCGACGCGCAGATTCTCCTGGGTGGGATGGTCTGGCCCGACATCGAGTGGCTCGAGGTGGCCTGCGCAACCGGCCGTGCGCCATTCGATGTGCTGCCGTTCCATGCCTATCCCGAGACCTGGACGCCCGATTCGATCACGGTCGAGAACTATCTCGGCCCAGGGTATCGGACGGGGTTTCTCCCCGAAGCCGATCAGCAGTGCGGACGCCGGCCGGTATGGATCAACGAGGCGGGGTTTGCCACCACCCCCGGCAGGAGTGAACGGGAGCAAGCCGAGTGGTGGGTGCGGGCGTTCGCCACCTTTCTCTCCGAACCCAGGGTCGAGCACCTGGGAATCTATGAGATTCGAGATCAGCGACAGGGAACGCCGGTGATCGGTGATGCGCCGAACTATTACCTGGGGCTGCTGCGCGCCGACGGCAGTCCCAAGCTGTCCTTCGACACCATCAGACTGCTGGTGCGGCTATTCGGGACCGGTTCGATCACCGTCGCGGATCCGTGGCTGAGGGTACGCGTCACCGAGGGTCGAGCAGGCGACATGTATCACCATCTCTTCCTGCTGTCGGACGGGCGGCAGCTGGCATTCGTGTGGGATCGTTCGGGCAGTCCAACGGTAGAGCTCGAGCTGCCCCGAGGAGTGGGTGCAGTCACCGCGTACACCTCGGACGCGCAGGCTATGGAATGGAGTGATGCTCGCGACCGCGTCATCCGCCAGGTTCGGCTGCAGCCCGGGGTCGTTCGAATCTTTGAGATCAATCCCGGGTAGATTCTGGAAGACCCTGACCGGCGCGCCCTTCACTCCCTCCTCGACCATTATGCGACTGCTGACAATTACCTGCCTGCTTTTTCTGCTGCCGGCAGCTCCCGTTTCGGCGCAGGGCATTGCGCAGACCGAGTACGCTGCCAGGCGTGACTCGCTCGCGGCCCGAATCGACAGCGGCTTCGTGCTTGCATTTGGTGCGCCCGACCCCACCGGCCCGCATGGCTTCTCACAGTTCCCGGGGTTTCGATATCTCACCGGGTTTCTGGAGCCCAACGCCGCGTTCGTGCTGGCAAAGCGGGGAGGGAAAGCGACCGGTACGCTGTATACCTCGCCTCGCGATCCCAGGCGGGCCTTGTACGACGGCTTCCCACCCGACTCGGCAACGGTCTCGCGGCAGACCGGGGTCGCGGTGCGATCGCTCCCCGCCCTTGAGTCGGCGGTAGACTCGCTGGCTCGGCTCGGTCTTCCTCTCTATCACCTACGCGACTTCGCCTCGGCTGACGCGGCGGAGCAGGACTCGCTCACCCGGGGCGCCCGCTTTGTTGCACACCTGCTCGGCCGCTACCGCGGGCTGCAGATCCGCAATGCGCACCCGATAGTTGACAGTCTAAGAGCCACGAAGTCTCCCGCGGAGCTGTCGTTGCTGCGAAAGGCCATCGACATCACCGTGGCGAGCCTGACGAACACGATGCGTTCGGCCCGACCCGGCATGTACGAGTACGAGCTCGAGGCCATGGTGGAGGCAGGGTTCCGGCGCGCCGGTGCCGATGGCCCCGCCTTCGGGTCGATCGTAGGCTCGGGACCGAATTCGACTCAGTACCACTATGTCCAGAACGACCGGCGCACAGCAGCCGGCGACGTCGTGGTGATGGATGTCGGCGCGTCGTATGGTGGCTATGCCGCCGACGTCACCCGCACGTTTGCGGTAAGTGGCAAGTTCAGCCCGGAGCAGCGGGCGATCTACCAGCTGGTGCGGGATGCCCAGGCCGCGGCGGAAGGCGTAGTCAAGCCAGGAGCGTCGTTCGAGGCCTGGCGGGATACGGCCCGTGCCGTCCTCGCTCCGGGATTGGCCCGCCTCGGACTGATCGAGTCGGCCGATGCCACCTTCGATCCGCCCTGGGCCGCGGGATGCGTCGCGGATCCCGTTCGGTGTACACAGGCGTTTCTGTATATGGCCCACGGGCTGGGGCACGGAATCGGGCTCGAGGTCCACGATCCACCGCGTCCGTATCGAGGCAGCGGGAGATTCGAGGTGGGACACGTCTTTAGCATCGAGCCCGGGGTGTACATCAGCACCCGACTTCTGGACATGCTCCCCGACACGCCCAAGAATCGGAGAATGATCGCGAAGGTGCGCAGGATGGTGGAGCGCTACCAGAACACCGGGGTTCGGATCGAGGACGACTACGTGGTGACAAAGGATGGCGTGGAGTGGCTTTCCCGAGCGCCCCGAGAGGTCGCCGAGATCGAGGCGTTGAGGTTGGTGTCTTAATTGCCCCAAACGGTTCAAATGCGTTAAGGTTCAACTGCCGCCAGGGGCATCGGGCGCTCGCCCGATTGAGAAGTCACCCTCGGAACCTGATCCGGTTCATACCGGCGTAGGGAGTGCGGCGCCCCGCGACTCCCTTGTCGGGCGCTTGCTCCCACTAACCACGGAGTGAGCGCGATGGCCTCCCCCACCAGACCCGCCCGTCCAAAGCGATCCCGTAGCGCAGGCGCCCCCGCCCCTCCAAGTGCACCGGGGGACTACGGCGATGCTTTCCCCAATTCCAGAAAGGTGTACCTCGAAGGAACGCACGGCATTCGTGTGCCGATGCGAGAGATCGCTCTCTCTGGCGGCGAGCCGCCGCTTAGGGTGTACGACACCAGCGGGCCCCTGGGGCACGACGTGCGCGAGGGCCTGCCGCAGCTCCGCCGGGTCTGGATATCCAGTCGCCCTGTCACCCTGACAAACCTGGAGCGCAGCGAGCGGCTTCGGCCCGTTCGCTTCGCTCAGGGTGGCGACTCGTCTCCTGCCTCGCTGCCCAGCAGCCCCGCATTCCCGCCTCTCCGAGGCCTTGGAGCAGTCACCCAGCTCCACTACGCCCGGCGGGGCGAGGTCACTCCAGAGATGGAGTTCGTCGCCCTCCGCGAAGGCCTTCCCGCCGACTTCGTCCGCAGCGAAGTCGCCCGCGGGCGCGCCATCATCCCTGCCAACATCAACCACCCCGAGCTGGAGCCGATGATCATCGGCCGCAACTTCCACGTGAAGATCAACGCCAACATCGGTAACTCGGCAGTGGCGTCGTCGATCGAGGACGAGGTCGAGAAGTTGCGCTGGGCCACACTCTGGGGCGCTGATACGGTAATGGACCTCTCCACCGGCAAGCACATTCACGAGACCCGGGAATGGATCCTCCGGAACTCGCCAGTGCCGATCGGGACCGTGCCGATCTATCAGGCCCTGGAAAAGGTGGGTGGCGTGGCCGAAGACCTGACCTGGGACATCTACCGGGACACGTTAATCGAACAGGCCGAGCAGGGGGTGGACTACTTCACCGTGCACGCCGGGGTGCTGCTTCGGTACATCCCTCTCACCGCGAACCGGGTCACCGGCATCGTATCCCGCGGCGGATCGATCATGGCCAAATGGTGCCTGGCCCACCATCAAGAAAGCTTCCTCTACACCCGGTTCCG
This sequence comes from Gemmatimonadales bacterium, assembly GCA_036258655.1. Taxonomy (GTDB): domain Bacteria; phylum Gemmatimonadota; class Gemmatimonadetes; order Gemmatimonadales; family GWC2-71-9; genus CAVVWJ01. The sequence goes on from DATADG010000002.1 coordinate 5,664, forward strand.
CGAGATCTGCGAGATCATGGCCGCGTACGACGTGTCGTTCTCACTGGGTGACGGCCTGCGCCCCGGCAGCATCGCCGACGCGAACGACGAGGCTCAGTTCGCCGAGCTCAGAACCCAGGGTGAGCTGACCCGGATTGCATGGGAATACGACGTGCAGGTCATGAACGAGGGGCCAGGACACATTCCCATGCATCTGATCAAGGACAACATGGATAAGCAGCTCGAGTGGTGTGACGAGGCTCCGTTCTATACTCTCGGTCCGCTCACCACCGACATCGCGCCGGGGTACGATCACATCACCAGCGCCATCGGCGCTGCGATGATCGGCTGGTTCGGGACGGCGATGCTCTGCTACGTCACCCCCAAGGAGCACCTGGGCCTGCCGAATCGGGACGACGTGAAGGCCGGCGTCATCGCCTACCGGATCGCGGCCCATGCGGCCGACCTGGCCAAGGGTCACCCCGGCGCCCGCGCGTGGGACGACGCCCTGAGCA
>DATADG010000003.1:0-11473 GCA_036258655.1 Gemmatimonadales bacterium
GGACCCATGGGGTGAGCCATCCCCAGCTTCATGACCGTGTCAATCGACTCGACGCTGGCGACGCCTTCCATTACGCAGAAAATGGCCTCGTTGATCATCGGCATCAGCACGCGATTGGATACGAAGCCTGGATAGTCGTTCACCTCCACCGGGGTCTTGCCTAGCTGCCGCGCCGTTTCCATAACGGAGGCTGTCGTGTCATCGGTGGTGGCATGACCCCGAATGACCTCGACCAGCTGCATGACAGGCACTGGATTCATAAAGTGCATCCCGATCACCTTGCCTGGCCGCCCCGTGCGCGCCGCGATCTCGGTGATTGAGATCGAGCTCGTGTTGGTTGCCAGGAGGGCTGCAGGCACACACACCTGGTCCAGCTGTTCGAAGATAGAGAATTTGAGAGCGGGGTTTTCACTCGCGGCTTCGACCACGAGGTCGGCGCTCGCCGCGGCATCGAGCTTCGTGCTGGTAGAGATCCGGCTCAGGACCTGGACCGGTGCATCCGCGGGAAGAGCGCCCTTCTTGACCTGCCGATCCAAATTCGTACGTATGGTCGCCGTGGCTTTCTCCAGCGCCGCAGGCACGGTATCGATCAGGGCGACTTCCCATCCGTGCTGCGCAAACACATGGGCGATACCGTTCCCCATGGTGCCCGCGCCGACGACTGCTGCACGCTTCACGACTGCACCTTCGTCACCCAGCGTGCGAGGACCAGGATGCCGATCGTAAGCGCCATGGTGGCTGCGAGACCACCTTCCGGCCCGAAGCTTCCTCCAGTGAGCCAGGTCGGGTTCCCCGGACTGTAATCGAGTACCGGAATGTCAAAGGGCAGTCCGCTGACAGGCGTATCCAGAAAGGCCAGGAGGGAGTTCCAGCCGAGGTGAGCGCCGAATGCCATCCAGATACCGCCTGGTGCGTAGAAGGCTAGCGCAATGAAGATTCCCGCAAGCGCGATGTTGCCGAGACCGAGCAACGTTGCGTTGGGATTCAGTATGTGCGCGCCGGCGAACAGGACCGAGATGACTACAATGGCTGAGCCCCGCCCTGTCGCACGCGCAAGGAGCACCAGAGGGACTCCGCGGAAGAGGATCTCTTCCGACATCGCAGCGGGGGCTAGCACCGCAAGCGTTTTTGCCGACTGGAGGAGGTAGTCTGCCAGAGTACCAGAGTCGCTGACCCAGCGAGCCCTCCCTGCCACTACACTGATCAGAATTGCAAGGCCGGCTGTCATGGCACCGGCCACCAGGCCAGTAACCCAGCCTGCCCTGGCTTGACGCCCAGGGAAATACCGGAGGTCGTATCGGGTCAGTCCGAGTCGGCGGATGCCGATGAGCCAGGTGAAAAGCCCGGCGCTGACCAGGATGACAATCGCCTGCAGCAGCATCGACTCGGGCCTGGCTGACCTGAGCCAAGGGTCGGCAGCAGAACTTGATCCGGTGATCAAGATCGCGGCCCCCAGGATCAGCAAGCCGCCGGTGAGAAAGGTGAGTATCAGAAAGGCGATCGACCAGCCGATCGCCTTGGAGATAGGAAGCCTTCCGGTAGCCGGAGAGGTCAAAGCAACTGGCGGAGCCTGGGGCCGACAGTCAGAATCACGGCAGCCGCGAGGCCGATCTTCAGCAGGTCACCAGCCAGGAACGGGAGCACGCCGATTCGAATTGCCATTGCGGCATCCTGTCCGAGGATGGCGAGCCACGCGGCCCCGCCGAGATGAATGATCAGCATTCCCACCAAGCAGGCGAGGAGGACCTGCAAGACTGACTTTCTATGTCCCAGCAGCCCCCCAGTGGCCGCTGCGGCGACCGGAAAGGCCAGCAGGTATCCACCGGTGGGACCGATCAGACGAAGCGCTCCGGCTCCACCTCCCGCAAAAACGGGAAGACCCACAATTCCCAGCGCCAGGTAGAGTGCCAGTGCACCGGCACCTCGAGCCGGACCCAGCAGCCCACCGACCACCAGCACTGCGAGCGGCTGAAGCGTCATTGGCACAGGGCTGAAGGGCACGGGAACAACTACTTGGGCGGAGAGTGCCACGATCGCTGCGCCGAGTCCGATAGCAGCCATGTGGCGCAGTAAGCGAGTCTGCGATTGGGAACCGTGTCGTGACTCCAGGGAAACGGGACGGACATCAAGATTCATCAGACGAGCTCCACGCTGAGGGCCACCGCGTTGCCGCCGCCGAGGCATAGGGTGGCCAGGCCGGTGCTGAGGCCCCGATCTCTCAATGCATATAGCAGGGTGGTGAGCACTCGGGCACCGCTGGCGCCAATCGGATGACCCAGGGCCACCGCACCACCATGCACGTTGACGCGGTTCCAATCCCAGCCGAGCTCGCGGCCGTCAGCAAGGGCCTGCACCGCGAAGGCCTCGTTGGCCTCGATAAGATCGTAATCGCCGATCTTGGTGCCCGCCTTCTCCATCAGAGCACGAACAGCCACCACCGGTGCAAAGAACAGATCCCTGGGCTCGCCCCCACCGGTGGCGTAGCCGGTGACCCGCGCTATTGGCGTGAGGCCGTGCGCCTTCGCGAAGGCAAGCGAGGCTACCACCAGGGCGCTGGCGCCATCGTTCAGGCCTGGTGCATTCCCGGCTGTGACCGTTCCGCCGTCTTTCCGGAAAGCAGGCTTCAGCTTGGCCAGCGTCTCTGCCGTCGTGTCACGGCGCGGCGCCTCATCCGTTGCCACGTTAGTCGGACCGGCTTTCCCGGGAACCTGAACCGGCAGGATCTCCGCCTTGAACTTCCCCGCATCAATCGCTGCGATCGCCTTGCGATGGCTGTCGTACGCAAAAGCGTCCTGATCGGCCCGATTGACGCCCGCCTTCTCCGCCGTGTACTCGGCGTACTCCCCCATGTGACAGCAGCCGAACGAGTCCCAGAGGCCGTCGTGGATCATGCCGTCGACCATCGTCTGGTTGCCGGCCTTGATGCCACTCCGCATGCCATAGACGTAGTGCGGAGCAGTCGACATCGATTCCTGCCCACCGGCTACGATGCATTCGGCATCGCCGGCCCTGATGGCCTGGGATGCCAGCATGACCGCCTTGAGACCGGAGCCGCAGACCATGTTGATAGTGACCGCGGGAATCGAGGGTGGAAGCCCGGCATGAATCTGTGCTTGCCGAGCAGGAGCCTGGCCGGACCCTCCCTGCACCACCTGCCCCATGATTACGGAGTCCACGCTCCCGGGATCGGCACCGGCGCGCTGCACCGCCTCCCGGATGACCATCGCCCCGAGTTGAGGAGCGGTAAATGAAGAGAGACCGCCAAGATAGCGGCCGATAGGGGTGCGAACAGCAGAAAGGATGACGGGGGTCGTGCTATCGCTCACGTTGCACTGATCCATTCAGGTTTAGCTGCGGGAAATTACGACAAGAACGCGCGTTTGTCACCTGACATGAAACACTGGACGGCCCTGCCCAGTTCCTGCGAAGCTCCCTGATAGAAGTGCTGTAGTAGATAGCTACGGCACGAGGCTTCGGCTGCGGACTTCCTCTTGGATCCGCTCGATAAACGCGCTCACCGGCATCACTTCCTGCTTCTTCCCCGCCCCGCGTACGCGGAGCGCTAAACAGTCTGCTTCGGCCTCGCGCTGTCCGACTACAGCCATGTACGGCACTTTCTGGACTTCGCCTTCCCGAATTCGGTAATTCAGCGTCTCGCCTCGATTGTCCAGATGGACTCGAATTCCGGCAGCCTTGAGCCTGGTCGCCAGCTTTCGCGCCGCATCCGCCTGCGCGTCCGAAATCGGGATCACCCGCACCTGTTCGGGCGCGAGCCATACCGGGAACGCACCGGCAAAGTGCTCGATCAAATTTCCGATGAACCGTTCCAGCGTTCCATAAATGGCGCGATGGATCATCGCAGGCCGGTGCGGCCGATTGTCCGGCCCGGTGTACTCCAGCTGAAACCGCTCCGGCAGATTGAAGTCGAGTTGTATGGTTGGACCCTGCCACAGCCGGCCGATGGCATCCCGGAACTTGATATCTATCTTGGGCCCGTAGAACGCCCCACCTCCTTCATCGACGCGGTACGGAATTCCCTTTCGCTCGAGCGCTCGCTTGAGCGTTGCCTCGGCCCGGTCCCAGATCGCGTCGTCGCCCAGCCGCTCCGGCGGGCGGGTAGACACCTCGAAATCCAGCTCGAATCCGAATGTCTGCCGCACCAGCCGATCCACCTGGTCGAGGCACAGGAAGATTTCGTCTTCCACCTGATCTGGCGTGCAGAAGATGTGTGCGTCATCCATCGACAGACCCCGCACTCGGAGCAGGCCGTGCAGCACGCCGGAGCGCTCGTTGCGGTACACGTTGGCTACTTCGGAGAGCCGAACCGGCAGGTCGCGGTAGCTCCGCTGCTGGCTCTTGTAGATGAGCGCATGCATCGGGCAGTTCATCGGCTTGACCCGGTACCGGATGTCTTCGGCTTCCTCATGACCTGCCGCCATCGGTGGGTACTGGTTCGCCTCGTAGAGCGGAAGGTGGCCGGAAATCCTGAACAGCTCCTCCCGCGTGATGTTGGGGGTGTACACCAGATCGTACCCGTTCCGGATGTTGTCCTCCTCCACCGCGCGGGTCAGGAGCCATTTGACCATAGCACCTTTGGGATGCCAGAAGACCAGCCCGGGACCCACTACCTCCTGAATGGAGAAGAGATCCAGTTGCTTCCCCAGCACCCGGTGGTCCCGGCGGCGAGCCTCCTCCAGCCGGTGCAGGTAGGCGTCAAGATCTTCCTTCTTGAACCAGGCCGTTCCGTAGATGCGCTGCAGCATCTGCCGCTTCTCGTCGCCTCGCCAGTAAGCCCCGGCCGCGTGAAGCAGCTTGAAATGCTTGAGCCGGCCGGTGCCCGGGATGTGCGGACCGCGACAGAGGTCGACGAATGGACCGTTGGTGTAGATGGTGATGGTCTCGTCATCGCCCAGCTCGGCAATCCGCTCGAGTTTGAGCGGATCGTCGGCAAATCGGCGCTCGGCTTCGGCGCGATCGACTACCTCGCGGACAAAAGGAAAATCACGAGCTGCTACTTCCTTCATCTTCCCCTCGAGCCGCTCCAGGTCCTCCGGAGTGAACGGTCTGTCGACCTGAAAGTCGTAGTAGAATCCGTCCTCGATCGCCGGTCCGAAGCCGATGCCTGCGTTGGGGAACAACTCTCTGACCGCAGTGGCCAGGATGTGTGCCGTGGAGTGCCGGAGCAGCGGCAACGCCTCCTCATCGCGCTCCGTGAGAATGGCGACAGTGGCATCGGCCTCGAGAGGACGGTCCAGGTCCCAGATCTCCCCATTCACCCTCGCAGCCAGCGCCGCGCGCGCGAGCCCGGGTCCGATACTTTCGGCGATTTGGCGAGGCGTTGTGCCCGCGGCGGCCCGTCGCTGGCTGCCATCGGGCAGGGTCACCTGAACTGCGGTCACTGAGGCGATTCCTGAACTGAGGGCGGTACTGCAGGCTTGCTGGCTGGCGCGAAATAGAAGAAGAGCCCGATGCCGGCAAGGATCACGATGGCCACGATCATCCAGCGGGCCAGTTCGGAACCCGATAGCTCTACCTTCTCGTCGTCCATAAAACAGCCCTCCGAGGAAAGACTTTCCTGCCTTCGTACTGGAAAAAGGTTAACTTAATGACACTGGAATTTCTTCTGTAAGAGGATGAGGTGCACCGCACTAAGCTGAGCGGAACCCAGATCTTCCTGTGGACCACCCTCGGAGTGGGAACCGGCCTTATCGCCGGCTTCGCACTCAGCGAATGGATCGGCGGGGTCAATCCCACCCGATTCCGCCGTGTCGCAAGCCGATTGCGCCACAGCTTGCCAGCGCGAAGTACCCCGGCAGCCTCCGCTCGGGCCGTGGATGCCGCCATTCATAGTGAGCCCCGATTGGGCGGCTTCGCCATCGAGGTCGTTGCCGTGAGCCATGGTACCGTCGAGCTTCGCGGGTGGGTCACCGACCGGGGAAGTCGCACGCTCGCGGCGCGAATTGCGCGCGCGGTCCCCGGGGTCGACACCGTCATCAACAGCATACTGGTGCGCGGTGAGGACGATAGCTTCTCCGGTGGCAAACGGGTGACCGACCAGAGCGCATGAGCGAGCCGCTGGCCCCGCAATACAATCCATCCTCCATCGAATCCGGTCTCTACCGCTGGTGGAGCGAGCGTGGTCTGTTCTCTCCCGAGAGTCACGCTCCCGGCTCCGGCGAGCCCTACGTCATCATGATGCCCCCGCCCAATGTGACGGCGATGCTGCACATGGGCCACGGTCTCAACAACACCATTCAGGACGTTCTGATTCGGTTCGAGCGGATGCGCGGTCGGCGCGCACTCTGGCTGCCCGGTACTGACCACGCGGGCATCGCCACGCAGAACGTGGTCGAGCGCGAGCTGGCCGAGGAAGGTCTGACCCGCTTCGATCTGGGGCGAGATGCCTTCGTGGAGCGGGTGTGGCAGCACGTTCGCGAGACGGGCCCGGTCATTCTCGAGCAGCTCAAGACAATCGGGTCCTCGGCCGACTGGTCCCGCACCTATTTCACGTTGGACGAGGGCCTCTCCCGCGCCGTGAGGGAGGTGTTTGTTCGATTGTATGAAGAAGGTTTGGTATACCGGGGTCATTACATCATCAGCTGGTGTCCTCGCTGCCTCACCGCGCTGTCCAACGAAGAGGCCGAAAAGGCCGAGGTCGATGGGAAGCTTTGGCACCTGCGGTACCCACTTGCCGATGGCAACGGCTACGTAACGGTCGCGACTACCCGCCCCGAGACCATGCTGGGTGATACCGCCGTCGCTGTGCACCCGGACGACGAGCGCTACCGTGATTTGATCGGAAGCAGCGTGCGCCTTCCAGTGGTCGACCGGCTGATCCCCGTCGTGGCGGATCCCGCGGTAGATCCCAGCTTTGGTTCCGGCGCCGTCAAGGTTACACCCGCCCACGATCCGGCTGACTTCGAGATCGGACGGCGACATGAGCTGCCCACAGTCGACATCATGACTCCGGAAGCGCGCATCAGCCTGGCGGCGCCGCCCCGTTTTCAGGGGCTGGACCGTTATGAGGCTCGGCGCCGAGTAGTGGCCGAATTCGAGACTCTCCAATTGCTGGAGCGAGTGGAGGACCATCGCCATGCCGTGGGGCACTGTTACCGCTGCGATACGGTGGTCGAGCCCCGGCTGTCGGATCAGTGGTTCGTGCGCATGGAGCCGCTGGCGCGGCCGGCGCTCGAGGCTTACCGGAACGGCACGTTGCAGTTCGTTCCCGAGCGTCGGGGAGATGATTACGTCGCCTGGCTGGAAGGGATCCGGGACTGGTGTATCTCCAGGCAGCTCTGGTGGGGTCACAGAATTCCGGTCTGGTATTGCGAGGCCCCCCGCTGCGGGCAGACTAGTGTGAGCCGAACCGATCTCACAAGCTGTCCTGGTTGCGGTGGTCCGGTGCGGCAGGATGAGGACGTCCTGGATACCTGGTTCTCTTCCTGGCTGGTGCCTTTCTCCAGTCTGGGATGGCCCGACTCGACGCCTGACCTCTCCCGCTTCTATCCCGGGCACACTCTGGTCTCCGCACCGGACATCATCTTCTTCTGGGTGGCCCGCATGATCATGTCGGGCCTTCACGTCATGGGTGAGGTACCGTACACGCGCATTTACCTGCACGGCGTCGTTCGCGACACTCTACATCGGAAGATGTCGAAGTCGCTGGGGAACGGGATCGATCCGCTCGAGGTGGTGGAACGCTATGGCGCCGACGCGCTACGCTATTCGTTGGTTGCCGGAATGTCAGTCGGCACTGACGTCATCCTCGATCCCAATGACCTGGAGACCTCCTTCGCGCCGGGACGAAACTTTGCGAACAAACTGTGGAACGCGGGGCGCTTCATCTTGTCGAATCTTGAATCCCCTCCCCGGCCGTTGGCGGGCAATGATCCCAGTGCCGTCCAGCCTGACGAGCTCTCGTTAGCCGACCGCTGGATCATCGCACGATGCGATGCGACCGTCCGAGAGGCGACCGCAGCCTATCAGCGCTTCCGCCTCAACGATGCGGCAGGCACCATCTACCACTTCATCTGGAGTGACCTGGCCGACTGGTACATCGAACAAGTGAAGCCCCGCCTCTATGGTGATGTTCAGGGCGGGGATGTCGCGCGGGCCGTCCTCGCGCAGACATTCGATGTCGCCCTCCGGTTGCTGCATCCCATCATGCCTTTCATCACGGAGGCCCTCTGGCGGAGGTTTCCGGGCAGACCCGCGGAGGCATCGATTTCAGTGGCGCCATGGCCAAAGCTGGACGCCCGGGCCGAAGCTCCCGAAGCGTTGCGAGCATTCGGTCTGGTGCAGGAGCTGGTGAGTGCTGTCCGCACGATCCGGGCTGAGTATGGAGTGTCACCAGGCCAGCCCGTGCGAGCGGTGGTGAGCGAGGTGTCTCCGGAAACCGCCGCTGCGTTTGAGCAGGAACGCGCGACGATCCTACGGCTGGCTAAGCTTTCCGAGCTCTCGAGCGGCGAGACGCAGGAGCGGATCGGGGGACACGCCGTGCTCTCCGACGGCACGGCGGTGTTCGTGCCCCAGGGCGAGGCGATCGACGTGAGTCGTGAATGCAACCGCCTGGGCGGCGAAGTGGACCGCCTGCTCCGATTGGTGCAGTCCCAGGAGCAAAAGCTCGGAAACGCCCAGTTCGTCTCCCGTGCTCCCTCCGACGTAGTCGAGCGGGAACGCCAGAAACTGACGACCTGGAAGGAGCAGTGGGAGGTCCTCGTCAAAAAGCGGGAGCTGCTGGGGTGTTCGTGAGGAGGGAGAAGGCGGACAAGGCGGAGAGGGCGGACAGAAAAAACTCGTCTGCCGCCCTTTCCGCCCTCTCCGCCCTCTCCGTCCTCTCCGCCCTTTCAGCGTGCGCCCGCATCGAGCCGCCACCCGGTGGCCCGCCGGATCGCGAGCCGCCGAGGCTCATCAGCGTTCGGCCAGACTCACTCGCCACGCTGCGTGGGTTCGACGGTGTGGCCGAATTTCAGTTCGACGAGGTGATCTCCGAGGGTGGCGCGCCGAACCGCGGTGAAGGGACCGGCGGTCTCGAGAAGCTGGTGATCCTATCGCCCACCACGCGCGTTCCGCAGGTCGATTGGCGCCGCAGCCGCATAACTGTGAAGCCGAGCGAAGGGTGGCGTCCCAACCGTGTGTACCGCGTCGAGCTGCTGCCGGGCGTGACGGACCTCCGCAACAATCGGAGCCCGGAAGGAGCCGTGGTGACCTTTACCACCGGTGCACCCCCACCGCGAAACCGCCTGAGCGGTCTGGTGGTGGACTGGTCTACGAGCCGCCCTGCCGCTGGCGCCTTGGTGGTCGCAGCCCTGTTGCCGGACAGTCTGCCGTACCGCGGTGTGGCTGATTCCACTGGCCGTTTCTCACTTGGCCCACTGCCGGCGGGAGAGTATCTCGTGACCGGGGTACTGGATCAGAACGACAATCAGTTGCAGGATTTGAGAGAGGCCTATGGCAGCGCGCGGGTTCCCGAGGGCCGAACCGACGTGGGGGAGCTCTGGGCGTTCGTGCACGACACCACCCCTGCTCGGATCCAGACGGTGACCGTCGAGGATAGTGTTTCCGCCACGATCGCGTTTTCCCAGCGGCTCGACCCTCGGCAACGTTTTACTCCAAGAGACGTTCGTCTCCGGCTCTTGCCTGATTCCACTCCGGTTGCCATCACCTCTCTGCTGCCGAAACCGCTGGACGACAGTCTCCACCGTCGAACACCAGCTGCCGGCCGCGTACCGGCCGACACAGCCGACACATTGGCGCGACCCGACACGATCCCGCGGCGAGGGCGTGCACGCGCAACGCCCGCTCCAACCAGCGAACCGCTGACCAGCCGGCCGCCACTCTTCGATCGACTGGTGCTTCGAGTCCCCCGCCCATGGGCACCGGGAGCCCGCCTGGTGATCGAAATTCAAGGCGTCAGGAATGTGACCGGGGTGGCGGGGAATGCTGTTGGGGTCGTTGCGGTACCAGAGAAAACCGCGCCCCCCCGAGCCGGACCGAAGCCGGAGCGAGGTCGTGGCGACACTACGAGCACCCGGCAACGGCCGGCGCAGCCTCCCATTCCCACTCCGACGCCGAAATGATGGACCGGCGGCGGCAGCTCCCCTCGGTGGACCGTCTCCTGCACCGGCCGGAGATCCAGCAGTTGCTCGCCACTGCGCCGCGGCAGCTCGTGCTCGCGGCAGTGCGCGAATCGATCGATGCGGCACGCACGCGACGGGCCGGGCCGCCGGATCGGTGGGAAGACGATGTCCGCGAACGAGTAGCGCAGAAGGCGGGCGCCAGCCTGCTCCAGGTGCTGAATGCCACCGGTGTGGTACTGCACACCAACCTGGGCCGCGCCCCTCTCGCCCCCGCCGCAATCAAGGCGATGACTGCGGTCGCAGAGGGATACAGCAATCTCGAGTTCGACCTGCCGTCGGGGACGCGCGGAAGCCGCACAGATCACTGCCGTGCCCTGCTGCAGAACGTCACCGGGGCCGGCGACGCTCTGGTGGTGAACAATGCAGCTGGCGCACTCGTTTTGGCGCTGAATGCCCTTGCCGAGGGCCGAGACGTTCTGATCTCACGGGGCGAGCTGATCGAGATCGGGGGATCGTTCCGGATTCCCGACATCATTGCCCGGAGCGGCGCACGGCTGCGGGAGGTAGGCACTACCAATCGGACGCATGTGGACGATTACCGGAGATCGCTTCCAGGTGCCGCGGCCATTCTCACTGTACATCGCTCCAACTTCGAGCAGCGGGGCTTCGTCGCCACGCCCGAGCCGGGGCGCCTTGCTGAGCTCGCCAAAGAGGCCGGCATTCCATACCTGTATGATGTCGGAAGCGGACTTCTCGCCGATCTCTCCCGGTGGGGACTGACGACCGAGCCCCGGATCCAGGATGCTCTGGCCGCAGGCGCGGGGCTGGTCCTCTTTAGCGGCGACAAGCTGCTCGGCGGCCCACAGGCAGGCTGCATCGTTGGACGAGAAGATCTCGTCTCACAGTGCCGGACCAATCCGCTCGCTCGGGCAGTGCGGGCAGACAAATTGACCCTGGCTGCACTGGCAGCCACGCTCGCGCTGTACCAGGACCCGGAGGCGGTCACACGCTCGATCCCCGTGCTGGCGATGCTGACGCTCGCACCGGATGAGCTGGTCAGCCGGGCCGCTGCCCTGGCCGCTATGTGTCCCGCTGAGCTGCATCCCCAAGTCGTGGAAGGAAAATCAGCTGTTGGAGGTGGAGCCTTCCCCAGTGCGGTCCTGCCTACATCGCTGGTGACACTCGATGCTGGTGCACTGGGCGCCGATGGCCTTGCGCTTCGGTTACGGCTTGGAAAACCACCAGTCATTGCTCGGGTAGCCGGTAACCGCGTGCTTCTCGACCCGCGAACGCTTCCGACCGACAGCCTTCCCATCGTAGCGCAGGCGTTGGCGGCGGCCCATTCCTCGTGAACTCAGCGCTCTCGAGCGATCGCAACCAGCGTCGTCCGGCCG
>DATADG010000004.1:0-4027 GCA_036258655.1 Gemmatimonadales bacterium
GCCGTCCTGGTCACTCCAGTGGCTACCGACGCGCTCCTCCGGAAGGTCGGGCGGCAGCTCCCATATATCCAGAGCCGCAAGCGAATCGGCTACGGTCCGCCAGGACATTCCGCGCCGGAGCTCGATCCGGCACGCCGCCCATTGGTCGGTCTCGGTCACCCTGCTGCAGCCCGCGCGTTCCTGCCGCACCCACCCCGGAATCAGATACCGGCCGGTCGAGTCCCAAAGTCTGTTCCAGATGTAATACAACTCGCCGGCGACGCCCTCGGACGATTCGACCAGCCGCAGCAGGGGAATTGGCTGCCAGATCATCCCATTACTGGTGCTCAATCGAAGCTCCCGTGCGCCGGCCGGCAGCACCGTCGCGCTCAACTGGGAGATGCGGGCTGCACGACTGAATTCGTCGAGGAGTTCGGCCCAGCGGGGACCCCTGGTGCACGAAGTCCCCCGATTCTCGACGGTCTGGACCAGCCTGCCACGGTAATAGAGACTGGTGCTCCCCGGCTTTCGCGCAGTGAAGGTGAACGAGGCTTTGGGCCACACCGAGAACGTGCCCCGGGCTTCGGTTCCGATCACGTGATAGGAAACCTGCACCGACTCGGTGCTCGCGTTGTCGACCCGAAAGCGGTTGTCGCAGAGATAAGTCAGGCGTATGGCCGACGTGGGCACCGCGTCGGCGATGGCGCCGGAGGTGACGGTGCGAGCGCAGTTCACGAAGGTCTCGAGGAGATCGGGCGTGTCCTGGTCAGCGCTCAGGCGGTAGAGCGCGGCGCCGAGCCGGGACAGATAGTCGGCCGGAAGCGGAGCGGTCACGCGGTGGCCGCCGTGGACGATCGGGAGGAGGCGGCAGCTCCCGGTACGAAGCGCATCGGGCAGCAACAGGTTGAGTGGTAACCCGACGTCGGCATCGTGCTGGGCCACGGCGATCAGGACGGCGGTGGAGCGGGCCTCGGCGCTCGCCTGCTCGTCCTGCATCAGCGTGAGCGCGGCCTCGAACACGTCGGGATTTCGCATAACCGCCATCGCGCCATACAGCCGATCCAGGTAGTCCGGATCGATCTCAGCCCTCGCGGAGCGGAGCGCCCGGGCCAGCACTCGAGCACCGTAGCTACCGCAGTTCGGCAGGAGCTGCCAGCGCCAGTCGTCGCTGGTCCTGTCGGTGAGTGCGTTCGCTCCGGCGCGACAATCCGCGGGGCTCGGCCGAAACGGAGGTCCCGGAATCGTCTGCGCGGGCAGCAGTGTTGTGGCAGTAAGGCCGAGGAAGCCGGCGGTGACAAGGTGACGCATGTTGCGACCCCGCAGATAACGTCGTGCAGAAGGAGATGTTCGAGCCGACGCCAGATGGACAAACTTCAAAGTGACGCAGATCACATTTTGTTCAGCTACGCCCTCCTGCGCGACTTGACGCCGGCTTGACTAACGTAAGTAGCATGATGAGCGCACGGCGGCATGGGGCCGCTTGAAGGCAGCGGGATGAAGTTCAAGGAGGACTCATGCACGCCTTTCTCGCGCGCGGCCTGGCGCTCACGCTGGGCACTGTCGTGCTCGCATCGTGTAACGACACGCCGACCGAACCTGCTGTAGAGGAGAGCGATGCCTCGACGCCGACGCTGGCGGTTGCGGCCAACACCTGGACCAGCCGCGCCGACATGCCCGGCACCGCTCGCGGTGGGCTTACCACTGCAGTCGTGACGACCCGGGGACAATCGGTTCTCTACGCCATCGGCGGCAGAACGGCGGAGGGCAGTACAAGCCGGGTGCAGGCATACGATGTCGCCACCAACACCTGGCGCTGGCGGGCGCCGCTGCCGCTTCCCGCCTACGACATGAACGGCGCCGGTGTCATCAACGGGAAGATCTACGTGTCCGGTGGAGCGTATCGAGACAAGTCATTCCGGCGGGAAGTGTTCATGTACGATCCAGCCAGGAACACGTGGACGCGCAAGCGCGACATGCCCGACGACACTTGGGGCGGCATCACCGGCGTCATCAACAACCAGTTGTACGTGCTGACGTGCGAAAGCGAAGAGGAGTGTTATATCGACGGTTTTGGCCTGACCCTATATCGCTACGACCCGGCGACGGATCAGTGGTCATTTGTGGGGATCTCTCCGCCGCAGCTCCGCCGCCCGATGGGCGGTGTCGTCAGCGGGAAGCTCTACTTTACCGGTGTGACCCGGGAAGCCGATCTGGATTGGGTTGGGACCCTCACGGAGTACAACCCCGCCACAAACCAGTGGACCCGGAAGAAGGGGCTGGCCCGGGCACGCTATGATGGTACGGCAGCATCGGTCGCCGCCAAGCTGTACGTGTTCGGCGGCAGGCAGATCAATCCGGATGGAACATTTGTCGGATCGGTTCGCACGACCAGTGTCTACGACCCGGCGACCGACAGCTGGACTAACAAGGCCCAGATGCCCAACATGGCGATCGGCGTCTCAGCCAATCGCGTCTTCCTCAATTGGCAGCCGCGGATCGAGGTGGTCGGTGGGCCGCGTCCCGGGAACAACTGGCAGTACATCCCATAGCGGCGAGCTCAGCTGAATCGTCGGCGTGGCCGGCCGCAGCAGATACACTCAGTGCCAGTCTTGAATCGAGACTGGCACTGTTTGCTTCTGATGCTGTAACGGGGTCACTGCCCGGAGGAGGCTGCTGATCCCGCATCGAACAATTCGAGGGCAATCAGATCCTGAGCTCACGGTCCCGGGCGCGCCTGTACCCGATACCGGCCCCCATCGAGCCCGCGCACTTCCAGATAATGAGCGCCGGGTTGTAGCGTCGCCGTGATTCGGGAACAGTAGATGGAAGCCTCCGGGTCGATGTCATCGTGCGTAGCCAACAGGTTCCTACTGGGACCGAAGAGTCTGAGCGCCGTATCCTCTTCCAGGGCGAAACCACAGGCCCCGTTCACGGCGGAACTCTCGAACGTGTACTGCCCCACCTGGGGGATCAGCACGCGCAGTACATCCTCATCGTTCGGATCCAGAGCTCCCTGCAGATAGCCGCCAACCGGCAGCAGATTCGCCTGGTCAAAATCCCGGTTGGGCTCGTCTTCGGCCGGAGAACCGATGGCGAAGGACGCCCGCCTGGTGCCGGGGCCATTCACCTCGAGAACAGTGGCTGTCGCCGCGCCGCCGAAGGCGCCCCAGCGTCGTCCAGGGAGCCCGATCGCCAGATCGCCATCCTCGTCCTGGCCGGCGAATACGTGGTAACTCCCATTCGCGACAGGGAAGGAGTATGACCCGTCGGCAGCCACTGCGATGCTCTGGAGCGCACTTCCGGTGAGAGCGTCATAGAGTCGCGCGTGGAGCTGGCGCGCGGGTCCGTGATTCCCAGCCAGGCTGTTCCGGGCGTTGACGATCCCGTCGCCGTATCGCGTGTCTCGTCCCGGCGATCCTGCATCCACTGCAAAGCCGGTCAGCCGGGATCTCAGCTCGGACGCCGTCAAGCCCGGCTGGTGAGCCAGGAGCAGCCCGGCTACTCCAGAGACATGGGCAGTGGCCGCAGAGGTCCCCTCCGAGACTCCATAGATACCCGCTCCGGAGCTGAAGTCCCACAGCATCGAGAGGGTTCCAAAACTGTCGTCGCCATCTACGACATCCCCACCTGGTGCGGCGATGTCGATGGCAGGGCCGAAGGAAGAGTACGACGCCAGCTCTCGATCCGGACCTACCCCGGAAACCGATACGACTTCAGGGTAGGCGGCCGGATAACCGGGTTCGGAGGTTGCCTCATTCCCGGCGGCGGCGATCAGGAGAGCGCCCGCGTCGCTCGCGGCGATCACTGCGCTTTCGACGATCTCGATGTCCTGTGATCCTGAAAGGCTCAGGTTGATGATCCTGGCGACACTGGCTGCCTGCACCACGCCTTCGGCGCCGTCGTCGGCCGGCAGTCCGGCGGCGTAGAGGATTCCCTGGGCCACGTCGTATGCCGTTCCCCCACCCGCAACACCGAGCACCCGAACCGAGCGGATGCGTACCGCCCAGTTGATCCCGGCCATTCCGACGCGGTCGGCAACGATCGCGTC
>DATADG010000005.1:0-8793 GCA_036258655.1 Gemmatimonadales bacterium
AAGATCGTGACGGAATCAGGAACTGCGTCCGGCAGAACGATCGGTGCGCCATTTTCGGGTCGCTCGGGGTACCCTCGAGCCGCGAGTACGGTGGTGACCGCCGCGCCGCGCACCGCATTGATTCGAGTTGGTGAGCGGTCCGCCGCCACCCGCATCAGAGAATCGAGAAATCCCTCGGAGACCAGTGGAAGGACGGCTTGGGCCTCCGGATCACCCAGCCGGCAGTTGAACTCGATGACCCAGGGAGTTCCACCGGTATCGATCATGAGTCCGGCGTACAGCACTCCACTAAACGGAGTTCGGATGCGCTGCAGCTCTTCCAGTGTAGGCAGGAGCACGTCTCGTTTGACCTTCTCCAGCAGGCCGGGGCCGGCGAGGGCAACCGGACTATATGCTCCCATACCACCGGTGTTGGGTCCGCGATCCCCATCGAGGAGTCGTTTGTGGTCCTGAGCCACAGGCAGGAGCTCTATATCCCGGCCATTGGTGACGGCCATGACTGAAAGTTCCTCGCCTTCGAGGTAGGCCTCGATCACCACTGTGTGACCGGCCGGTCCGAACTCACCTCGCTCCAGCATTGCGCGAACAGCACTTACTGCGTCGCGCCTGGTGTCGCACACGATCGCGCCCTTCCCCGCCGCCAGACCCGAAGCCTTTACCACCAGCGGCTCCGGATGGCGTTCGACAAACTCGAGAGCGGCTTTGAGGTCCGTGAAGCTGCGGCTCGCGGCTGTACGTACACCCGCAGCGGTCATGACCTGCTTGGCGAAACTTTTGGAGGCTTCGATCTGGGCGGCGGCAGCGCTCGGTCCGAATACCGCTCGTCCTTCGGCACGGAGCCGGTCGGCCAGGCCCTGCGCCAGCGGGGTTTCCGGTCCCACGATCGTGAGATCGATGCCGTGCATGTCGGCCGCATCGGCGATGCGGTCGATATCGTCCGCGGCTATGGAAAGATTGTTGGCGACCTCAGCCGTTCCGGGATTACCCGGCGCGCAGTACACCATAGCCTGCGGGTCTTCACGGCGGAGAGCCCAGCACAGGGCATGTTCCCTGCCTCCGCTCCCAACAACCAGCAGTCTCACGTTTTCTGGGCGTTCCTGAATGCTTCACGGGCACGATCAGCCGCTCGCTTGGCCACATCGGCCAGATGGCCCGCGAGCTCCCGGGCCTCGGCTGCATAGTAGCTGCTCGCGGCCGCCATGTCGTCGCGCAAGGGCCGATCACCCTCCGGACTCCCTCGGCGTACGTATTCTCCGCGAAGAATGCGGTCGTACTCGCCGCTGGCCATCCACTGTTGCACCTCAGCGGCCCGAACCGTGTGCATCGGGTGGGTGAGTGCCAGGGTACTCAACAGTTTGTACACCACGTCCAATCCTTCCCGGCTGCCCGCATACTCATGCGCCTGCTGCATGAATGCGTCGACATTGAGTTGGCCGGCAAAGCCTTGGCCCCGGCCACCCCCGGCCATCTTCATGTCGAGCCGCTGCGCTACGACAATGTCCTGCGACCCAAGCAGGCCGGCGCGGTCCGCGGAGAGCTCGGACTTCCGCGACCACTCGAGGAACGCGAGCCGGACGGGCAATACCACCAGCTCGGCCAAAACCGGCAACACGCCGAGACTGACCAGAGCCAGGATAGCGGCAATCGTGCGATACAGCGCGTGTCCGCTCATCATGTGCCCAAGCTCGTGGGAAAGGAGCACGCGAAGCTCGTCTTCGTCGAGCAGTTCGATGGCAGCTGAGTGCACGACAATGAAGGGAGCATCGATTCCATAGGCGCCGGCATTGAAGAAGGGCGTCTGGGAGACGTACAGCTCGGGGACGTTCGGCCAGTCGAACGTGGTCGTGACTTCAGTATGCAGCTGCCACAAGGTGGGGAACTGTCGCGGTCCCACTCGTATGGCGTTGCCCTGGAAGAGAAGGCGAATACCTCGCTCACCACCAAGCATGGCAAGAACTTTCCGGATCACCTCGTCGGCGCCCGGGAGCGCCCGAAGTGTCTGGAGCGCAGCGCGGTCAGCTGGGTGCTCCCACGAGACCGCAGAAATTTCGGGAAAGCGCTGGCGAGGGCGGGGAGCTGGAACGTTGGCAGTCATCGTTACCCTACGAGTGGAGTATGAAGAACTGCGTTACTGCTCACTGTTGACTGTATCACCCGCTCGCCCGGAATGCCTGCTCCAGATCAGCGACGAGATCCTCCACATCTTCAACCCCACAGCTCAGACGGATCAGACTGTCGGTCAGACCCATCGCCTGTCGCATCGCCGGCGGCACAGAGGCATGGGTCATGGACGCGGGATGACCGATCAGGCTTTCGACACCGCCGAGGGATTCGGCCAGAACAAAGATCCGGGTACTCTCGACGAACCGCCGGGCGCGTCCGGCATCGCCGAGGTCCAGCGCGATCATTCCTCCAAAGCCGCTCATCTGACGGCAAGCGATTTCGTGTTGAGGGTGAGACGGCAAACCCGGGTAATACACCTTGGTCACCTGTGGCTGCCGGGTAAGCCATTCGGCGATCCGGCGACCGGCGATGTCGTGCTGCCGCATCCGGAGCGGAAGGGTCTTGATGCCTCGCAAGGCGAGCCAGCAGTCCATTGGGCCAGGCACCGCCCCGGCAGCGTTCTGGATAAAACCGAGGCGCTCCGCCACGTCATCCCGAGAGGTGACCAGCAGGCCTCCCACCATGTCGCTGTGCCCGTTGAGGTACTTCGTGGTGGAGTGCAGGACGATATCCGCGCCATGCTCGAGGGGACGCTGGAAGTACGGCGTGGCAAAGGTGTTGTCCACCACGTACAGGTACCCATGTGCCTGGGCCAGGTCGCCCAGCGCCGCAAGGTCTGTCAAATTCATCATGGGGTTGGTGGGTGTCTCGCAATAGATCATGCGAGTGGCGGGTGTGAGGGCGCGCTCGATGTTGGCTACATCCCGCATATCGACGAAGCTCACCCTGAGTCCCAGATTCCCGTAGATGCGTTCCATGAGGCGATGACTGCCGCCATACACGTTTTCGCCGCAGACGATGTGGTCCCCGGCCGTGAATAGCTTGAGCACGGCATCCAGTGCAGCCAGCCCGGACCCAAAGGCAAAACCGTGGGTAGCGCCTTCGAGGCTGGCCACGTTCCGCTCCAGCGCCTCGCGGGTGGGGTTCTGGGTCCGCGCGTACTCGTAGCCCCGATGTTTGCCCAGTCCTTCCTGGACGTAGGTGGAGGTCTGATAGATCGGAGTCATCACGGCGCCGGCCATCGGGTCCAAAACCTGACCGGCGTGGACCGAACGGGTGGCGAAACCGTGGTCGTGATCCTGGGGAAGAATTCGGGTCATGGCTGGACTATAACGTGAACGGTGAACCGTAAACAGTGAACCGGGCACCCCCCGTCTCCCCTGTTCACCACACGCTTTAGCTGTAGCCAATAGCCAACAGCCAATAGCCCTGCTTACTTTCGCACGTGACTGCGACACTCCAGGACGGTGCATCGCCGCGGTGCCTCATCGTGGACGACGACGCACAGGTGCGCCAGGTGCTCACCCGCGTCATCGCGACTCAGGGACTGTCCCCCATGGAGGCCTGTTCGGGCGCGGATGCCCTGGCCGTGCTCAAGCGAGCCGGCGAAGTGCCGGTGTGCATTGCCGACATCTACATGCCCGAGATGGATGGAGTGACCTTCCTCCGTGAAGCGCTGCAGCGGTACCCTGACATGGCGATCATCATGCTCACCGGTATGGCCGAGGTAAGCACCGCGGTGGAATGCATGAAGCTGGGCGCCCTGGATTACATCTCGAAGCCGGTGATGATCGAAGAGGTCCGCACCCGGTTGCACAAAGCCTTGGAAAAACGGCGGCTGGTGCTGGAGAATCGGTTCTATCAGCAGACCCTCGAGCTTCGGGTCCGGGAGCTCGACCGGAAAAACCGGGCTTCGCTGATCAATGGGGTGCAGATGCTGGTGCAGGCACTCGAGGCCAAAGATGCTTACACCAGCGGGCATTCGAGCAGGGTGAGTCGCTATGCGGTAAGAACCGCGGCGCAGCTGGGCTTTACCGACGATGCGCTGGAACACATCCGCCTTGGTGGCGAGCTGCACGATATCGGGAAAATCGGCACCAGAGAAGCCGTCCTCAACAAGCCGGCGCCGCTGACGGTCGAAGAGTTCCAGCATGTCAAGGAACACTCCGCGCTCGGTGAAAAGATCCTGAGGCCATTCCTCGCTCATTCGCCGATGGTTCTGCGCATTGTGCGCTCGCACCACGAGCGGATCGATGGCAGCGGCTTCCCTGACGGACCTCGGGGGACGACCATTCCTCTCGAAGCCCGGGTCGTGGCGGTCGTGGATGCCTTCGATGCAATGACGACGAACCGCGCGTACCGCCCGCAATTACCGGTCGCGCAGGCGGTCGGCGAGCTGCGGCGGTGTGCCGGGGTGCATTTCGATGCCGAGGTGGTCGAGGCGTTCCTGAAGGCGCACGCGAACGGCGCCGAGCTCTCCCCGAACTGAGCCGTGTCATTGTCCGACACTCTGATGGTCAGTGTTTCGGGGATCCGAGGCCATGTCGGGAAGGACCTCACCCCGGAGCTGGTGGCCCGTTATGCCGCGGCGTTAGGTGCCTGGTCTCGATCGAACCAGCTGGGTCAGCCGTCCGCTCGTGCTCCGGTCCGGCCGGCAGTCGTCCTGGGTCGAGACGCCCGCACCAGTGGACCGATGTTCGCCCGGGCGGCCGCGGCCGGTCTCATGTCCGTTGGGGTGGACGTGATCGATGTGGGGGTGGTTCCCACTCCGACAGTGCAGCTGGCAGTGGAGCACCATAGGGCAGCCGCTGGCCTGATCCTCACCGCCAGCCATAATCCCATCGAATGGAACGCGTTAAAATTCGTCGGCCCGGATGGGGTCTTCCTGGATCATGAGGCGGGAGGGGCGGTACGGAGCCTCGCCGAGCGAGGCCCCCCTCGAGCTGCGTGGCATGATCTGGGGCACATGAGCGAGGACACCGAGGCAGTCGACCGGCACCTCGATGCCATCCTTGCACTGCCTGTGATTGACGTTAAATCGATACGGAAGCGCCAATTCACGGTGGCGCTCGACTGTGTGCGCGGGGCAGGAGCCAGCGCCATCCCCCCGTTGCTGGAGCGGCTTTCCTGCCGCGTCCACGGAATCAACCTGGAGATGGATGGACAGTTTCCCCGGCCTCCCGAGCCGGTACCGGAAAATCTGGGGGAGCTGGCGAGCCTGGTGCGAACCACCGGGGCGGATCTGGGACTGGCGGTCGACCCGGATGTCGACCGCCTGGCGCTGGTCGATGAGACGGGCACTCCGATTGGGGAGGATTACACGCTGGCCTTTGCCGTACGCGCCGTGTTGGACGGGCGCCGCACCGGAGGGACGGTCCCAACGGTCGTCGTTAATCTTTCGACGAGCCTGGTGGTGGAGGACGCGGCACGGGCGGGCGGGGCGCGCTTCGTCAGGGCGCCGGTCGGTGAAGCCAATGTGGCTCGTACTATTCGAGACGAAGGGGCATTGATCGGAGGTGAAGGGAACGGCGGCGTCATGCTGCCTGCGCTGCACATTGGGCGGGATGCTCCTCTGGGGGTGGCCTTGATCTTGCATCTTCTTGCCCAGACTGGGGTAACGCTGTCGCGGCTCGTGGCCGAGTCGCCCCGGTACACCATCGTCAAGGCGAAAGCACCCCGCGCGTCGGACCTGCATCTGCTCTACGCCAGGCTCCGCAAGCGCTTCCCGGATGCGACCGCCGACGAGCGCGATGGACTCAGGCTCGCGTGGACGGATCGGTGGCTGCACATACGACCCTCCGGAACCGAGCCGATCGTGCGGTTGATCGCTGAAGCGCCTACCCAAGCGGATGCCGAAGCGCTGGTGGCGGCAGGCCGAGAACTCTTGGACTGAGGTTTCCGAGATGTGCGGAATAGTCGGTTACATCGGACCGCGTCAGGCAGCCGGACTGCTCCTCGAGGGACTCAGACGGTTGGAGTATCGGGGCTATGATTCCGCCGGAATAGCCGTGGTGAACGGACGCGGCCTGAAGATCATGAAAGCCGCCGGCAAGCTCTCGGTGCTAGAGGACGAGCTCCAGCGGAACATGCCGAAGGGCACCATCGGCATCGGGCATACCCGCTGGGCCACGCACGGTGCGCCGACGACCACCAACGCACACCCCCACACCGACCAAAGCGGACGTATCGCGGTCATTCACAACGGTATCATCGAGAATTCCGGAGCTATCCGAAAGGCGCTGGAACAGCGGGGCCACACCTTCAAGTCCGATACCGATACCGAAGTTCTGGCCCACCTCGTGGGCGAGTTCTACGAAGGAAACCTGGAGGAGGCGGTCGCCAACGCTCTTCGCGATGTCGAAGGCGCCTACGGTCTGGCCTTCATCTCGTCAGACGAGCCAGGCGTCATTGTGGCCGCCCGGAATGGCTCACCCCTGCTGGTTGGGGTGGGTGAAGACGAGTGGTTCGTCGCTTCTGATGCCTCCCCGCTCCTGCAGCACACCCGGGCCGTAGTCTACCTCGACGACGGTGAGATGGTCGTGCTCACCCGCGAAGGGTACCGGGTGAGGAACCTGGAGACCGCGCGCATCAGCAAACCGGTGAATCAAATTGACTGGGATCTCGCGACCGTCGAACGCGGGGGCTATCCCCATTTCATGCTCAAGGAGATCTGCGAGCAGCCGGAAAGTCTCTGCAACACTCTCCGGGGCCACCTGCTAGAGGAAGAAGGGACCGCCCGCGTCACGGGTCTCAACCTGAGTGATGAGGATCTGAAGCAGTTCGAGCGGGTCATCATCACTGCCTGCGGCACCTCCTGGCACTCGGGAATCATCGGAGAGTACATGCTGGAGGAGATGGCACGGCTCCCGGTGGAAGTCGAGTATGCGTCGGAGTTCCGCTACCGGAACCCGGTGGTGGATCCCAAGACTCTGGTGATTGGAATCTCCCAATCCGGTGAAACGGCCGACACTCTGGCGGCCATCCGCGAAGCCAAGCGTCGCGGGGGGCGAACGGTCGGCCTGGTCAACGTGGTGGGCTCTACGATTGCGCGCGAGGTGGACGGAGGCATCTACCTGCATGCCGGGCCCGAGATCGGGGTTGCGAGCACCAAGGCGTTTACCAGCCAGGTCGCGGCGCTGGCGCTGATCACGTTGCGCATTGCCAGGCTCCGCAACCTGAGCATTCTGCAGGGCCGCCAGTTTATCCATGCTCTGCGAGCGCTGCCCGGACAGGCTGCTCAGATCCTGGAGCGCACTGGCGAGATTGAGATCCTGGCCGACCGCTTCCTGAAAACCACCAAGAACGCACTCTATCTCGGGCGAGGTGTCAACTTCCCGGTTGCGCTGGAGGGAGCCCTCAAGCTCAAGGAGATCTCCTACATTCACGCCGAGGGCTACCCTGCGGCGGAAATGAAGCACGGCCCGATTGCGCTGATCGATGAGAATATGCCGGTGGTCTTTATCGCCCCACGCGACGCGGTGCACTCCAAGATCGTTTCCAACATCGAGGAGGTGAAGGCGCGGGGCGGCAAAGTCATCGCGCTGATCAACGAGGGCGACACTGAGATCCAGCGGTTGGCCGACGCAACCTTCACCATTCCGGAGACGCTGGATCTGCTTACGCCAATTCTGACCAGCATCCCGCTTCAGCTGCTGTCGTACTACGTTGCAGTCAGCCGAGGCTGCAACGTCGACCAGCCTCGAAACCTTGCCAAGTCGGTGACCGTGGAGTAGCCGGCGAACTGATAACGCCGCCTCCCGCCACCGCACTTGGCTTTTCTGTCGAAGCCCCCGGGGAATCTCTTCCCGGGGGCTTCGTCTGTCAGGGAGTCTGGCCGGATTCTATGACCAGATACGACGTGTCATCCTGCGAAATCTGCCGGAGCCAACGAGCCAGATCCGGCAGCTCCTCCGGCGGATGGATCCCTCGGGCACCCTCCAGCCGGCGGGTCACTCGCAAGGTCCGATCCTCCTGCCGGTAGCGGGCCGTGTAGCTACCCCATTTACCGGAAACCGTGATGTCGGGCGGCAGCTGCACGCTCCAGGCCGGAGGGAGGGTAAGAGTTATCTCAGTAGCGCCGACGACCGGGCCAATCACCTTTCCAGCGTCGATCGGGAAGCGGCGTAGACCTCTGGCCTCGAGGGCGGAGGCGGCATCAGCCATAGTGCGCATGCTGGTGAGGGGGAGTGTCAGGATGAGCGTGCGCCCGTTTCCCATCCGCCGTGCTGCAAAGCCGCGCATGATGCGCAGTGACACTCGAGGGTCGGCATTCAGGTCACGACCGTCGAAAATCTCGAGACTATCCGCATCGGAACCCGGAAACAGCTTGGCAGCGATCGAACGCGCGAAGTCCGCTCGCTGTGTGGAGTCTACTGGTCCGAGGAAGAGAGTTCGGAGATACGACTGGTGAGTACCAAGCCCACGTTCCTCATATGACGCCGTTACATAACCATCGGGCGAAAGCGATCCCACGATCCGGGTTTCGTTCAGGTTGTCGCTCGCCGGGGCCTCGGGCAGGGTGACTTGCTCGGAGGTGCCGTCGGGGTACACGATAAGCCCAAACTGTCCCTGAACCGCGCTGGGTAGCTCGCCGTATGGCACGAGGTCGGCCGTCAGGTCAGCGTACACCCTACCATCCGGCCGTTCGACCACGGCAATTGCATGGTTGAACTGACTGACGGACGGGAGTGCCCGGTCTACCCAGCCGCCACTATTGAGCAGCACGGGATGGGCGCGAAATCCGAGCGCGCGAAGAGCGGCTATGAATAGCGTCGCCTTGTCCTTGCAGTC
>DATADG010000006.1:0-2875 GCA_036258655.1 Gemmatimonadales bacterium
GCGAACTGTCCTTCGGCAGAGCGTTCGGCCTCGCCGTGAAGGACAGTTCGCGGTGGTCGGAGAAAACCATGACCTTGTCGATGCCCTGAGCGTCGAACCACCTCTTCTGATCCTTAGCCTCCTGTCCGTGGCTGATCTCGGGAAAAGGTACGTGTCGTGAAGAGCGCTGGAATCGGGCGTTTCCCTGAATCTGTCAAAAGAACATTGACGGCCCGCGTCCCCGGCTCTTCATGAGCCCGAAGACCGTAGAGAGCGTTATTGGACGGATTTATCGAAAGCTTGGCGTTGGATCGAGGGCGCAGCTGGCCACCTTGCTGGCGGCACGCAACGTCTGGCTGTTGCAGTTCACTAAGCGCTCACATGCGGCCTTGCAGAGGCAGTGGGTAGAAGAGCAGGAGAGATCCACTTCGCTGCCTCGGCTTTCTCGGCCTGGCGCCCGCGAGGGCGCAACTCGGGATGCCAGACTCGCCGGCCGAACGCGAGGAGCAGGGTAAGCAACGCGGTAGCTGCCACGAACTCGTAGTCGCCCCGCACCGCGTCAAGATTCCCCGCAGCGTTCCAGGAGGCGTGCTGGATGGCGGTGGCGAGGATGCTGCCACCGGTATCGAGGAGGTGCATGCCCAGTAGGTGGCGAGCGAAAACCGAGAGAGCGAAGACCACCGCGAGGTTGATTCCAACCTCGGCCCATGTCCATTCGCCCTGGAACTGAAGAGGGATGTGAATCGCGGCGAACGGCAGGGCGGTGAGAAGGGACCCCGCCAGGAGGCCGTGGCGCGCCATGAGGTGGGACTGGGCGAAGCCAGCCCAGGCCGTCTCCTCCCACAGGTTTATGAGGAGCGCGGGGAAGACGAGCGTTGCGAACAAGTACGTCCCCAGCATACCCAGCCAGCTACCTTTCGGAGCCTGCAAGGTCCCGACCGCGGCCGATATGGCGACGGTGAGCACCGGTACCCCGAACAGGATGACCACCCAGCGGAGGACGCTGAAGCGCCAGATGAGGAGGCGTGCAAGAAAGCGCCGGATCGCCCCCCGACCTCCGACCGCACGTGTAACGAGCAAGGCGGGCGCGAGGAGCCCCAGGTAAACCAGAGCGAGCAGGAAAGGTTCCCCAGGGGCGTCGACGATGGCGGGGATCGCGAGTACGGCCCAGCCGATCCCGAGGGCAAGCAGCAGGAACGCCGTGAGCGGGCGTCGCCCGGCGAAACCCGTGGAGTGGCCTTGGCGAGCCGCGTAAGAGTCCGGGGAGGTTTGCTTGGTCGGGTCACTGCTTGTCATGACGGCTCCTCTCCTTCCGGTTGATCTTAGGCCCGCTAGACAGCATCCCGGGAAAGTTGATGGCTGAAGCCACCGCCCGTTGACCCCCCACTTTCACGGCAGACTGCGGAACGAGAGTAGCGACCAATGGCTGGCATCGAAGCGTAGTCTCAGGCCCCGGATGCAGATCCTTCTCCGTGCAAAATACCCCTGTAAATTCGACAACCAAGGACCGGCTGATGAATGTCGATGTTCTGACAGATATCGAAATCAAACGGCCGCGCTCCGAGGTCGCCGAGTACGCGTCTAACCCTGATAACGCCACGGCCTGGTACGAGAACATAAAACGGGTCGAGTGGATATCGCCAAGGCCGCTGACTATAGGGTCGAAGGTCTCTTTCGAAGCCCATTTCATGGGCCGAAAGATCGCCTATACCTACGAGGTCAGGGAATTCGTGCCGGGTAAATGGCTCGTGATGAGCACTGAACAGGGACCGTTTCCCATGGAGACCAGCTACAAGTTCAGTGACGCGCCCGGCGGGGCAACCAAGATGGAACTTCGGAACCGCGGCAGACCGTCGGGGTTTGCGAACGTCCTCGCTCCGACTATGGCAAGCGCCATGCGACGAGCGAATCGCAAAGACCTGACTCGTCTTAAGTCGATTCTCGAGGAAGGTAGGTAAGCCTGCGGGACGCGCCGGAATTGCTCGGTTAGAAAGGGTAACCCTTCAGTCCGAACATTCCCTTCACGGCCGAGATCTCCCCGGACAGGTTCTGACAGTGGCCGACGATGAACATCGTTACAACATCGGAAAACAACTTGGTTCCGAGCCCCAGGCCCGACAGGTCAATCTCTCGACCAAGCGTCTCGTCGTCGACTTCTTCGATGAAACGCTCAGTTGAGGAAAACACCTCAGCGGCGTAAGCCCGAGCGGGCTCAACTTCCACGGTCGCATTGCGGAACCAATCGCCCAAGTCCCCCTCTTCGAAACCGGGCATGGGCATGGTGCGGTCGACTCCGGTACGTCCCTGAAAGCTTTCGGCGAACAGCGGAGGCTGACCCCTCAACAAACCATTCACGACGGCGTCCTCGGATAAGGCAAGGTGTGCGTAGGCGGTTCCGAGGGGGTTGGCATCGCCGGGTGGCTTACGGTTGGCAAGCTCATCGGTCACGTCTTCAAAGGTCGCGTTGATGAGCCAGTGGGCGTCCTTGACTGCTGTGGTGAGCACTGAGCGGACGGTTGGTGTAGCAGAGTTAGACATCACTTCTCCTTTCATCGGCTGCTGGGCCCCTGATCCCCGGTTCGTCCTTGATGACCAGGACAAAGCGTCCACTCGGCACATTCGGCGGCCCACACCTCCAGGAGCCCCCGATCCTCCACGCTCGGCGGCCATGCACCGCGCTGGATTCACATCTCCGGAATTGTCGCATTCCGGCTTCAGGAAACGTACTCGAAGAGGCCGCCTGGCCTGGACCGCGAATGGTTTGTTAGGCCCATGATTGGATTTGACCATGGATGAGGTCGAGGTCGAAGGCCACCGGATCGCTTACCAAAGAAGAGGCCAGGGGCCGCCGCTCGTCCTCCTGCATGGGTGGCCACTCAATAGCCGGGAATGGCGC
>DATADG010000007.1:0-5820 GCA_036258655.1 Gemmatimonadales bacterium
GCAGGAAATTCGGGATCTTGAAGGCGGCGTTGAACGCGTCGGCGGCAGCGGAAGTGCCCAGATAGTGCGCCAGAACCCGATTACGGATGAGCCCCAGGATCCGGCTCAGCAGGATCCCGGCAAAAACGACCGTGGCGGCTCGGGCCGGCCGTGCGGTCAGGGACGCTGTGGTGGTGGTAGGGTTGTGCGCTGCGACGGATCCTCCAGCAATCGTTGCAGGAATGCATTCTCATCCTGGAGCGTCTGCACGCTGCGGAGCAGGTCGTCGACTTCCGCTTCCAGGAGCTCGACTTTCTTGGCCAGCTCGGTCAGTCCCGGTGGAGCCTGCTGCGGTCCTTCGAGTCTACGCGCCAGAGCCCGGCCGATGGGCGAGTCCACCACGATTCCAATAATGGGAATGAGGAGCGCGATGATGAGTATGAGGGCGATGACCGACATTGGTCGAGTCTATGATGGATCGAGGGCACCTTCAAGGGCCGCTGCATACCACGTTTCGACGGCTTCAGCCAGCTCACCAATAAGTGCCGGTCCATACCGGGCCAGAAAAGGCGCTATGGTCAACACCCGCTCCTGAGGTTGGTTCTCCGGGAGCACCGCGACCCTCGCCTTCGAGATCTGGCCCAGCTCGAGTTCTTGGCGCCTCTTCAGGTGCTGCACCAGCTTCTTCTCACTGTCTCTGAGCCCCGCGAGCGCCTGATTTTTCGTGCCCTGGATCGCCCGTGTTAGCGTCGGATCGATCTCCGCGGCGCTCCGGGCGAGCGCATCATATCCGGCCGTGAGGCTGTCGCGCAAAGCCCGAAGCGCGCGCACCGTCTCGTCGGGAAGCTGGGACCGCACCAGGCGCGATTCGAGCGCTCCGGGAGCCTCCAGCAGCTCAGCGAGCTCGATGCCGAACTTCTGAAGGACACGGTCTACCCTCGGCTCCACCAGGATTCCCGACCAGCGAGGGAGTACCGCTTGGCGGGGAACTCGCAGCCGTTCGTACACTGGCTGGGTGAGCGGGAGGTAGCTCAGCTCCCCGGGACCGGCGAGGTACGCGACGGTAGGCAGTAGCGCGCTTTCGACCACAGGGCGGAGCAGGACATTGGGGGAGAGCCGTTCGGGCGCTTCTGCCGCGATCCTTTGGAGGGTTTCCAGGGTATGCGGTTCCCCGCCTCGGCGGGTGACGAACCCGCCGTTCTCAATCAGGAGACGGTCGCGTCCCAGGAGACCATCCAACATCACCAGTGTCGCGTTCTCACCTACCGACACATCGGGCGCTCTCCCAATTGTGCGTAGCTCCTCGGCGCGCTGTTCCAGATCCCGATCGAGTTGGTGAGCAAGGCCGAGGGCACGGACGATCAGCGGAGCGGCGGCGCGTTTGACGGCTGGAGGGGTGCTGTCCAGACACACGACTCCTGCCGGAGCCAGCACTTCCGCAAGAGCTCCAGCGAAACTTCCGGCGAGAGTCGCGCCGCTGTGGTAGTGGCGTCTGAGCCACTCGATGGTCCAGTCGCGGAATTCGGCAGCGCCCAGGTCGGCGGCTAGTTGCTCGACGATGACGTCGATTTCATCGCCCAGCGGCTCCCGATAAAGGGGCGTTAGCGGGGCTTCCGCCGGACGCGGAGGAAGCGCGGCCCGGTGCACGGCGCCGCTCGAAGCGATCCAGTTGGCCTGGCTCGCCTCGACATAATCGTGATCGTCGCCGGCCACCCAGAAAACCGCGACCACCGGCCGTTGCCATTGCCGCTCCAGAACGCGCGCAACAGCGGCGGCCGAAAGCGCCTTGTAGATGGTATAGAGTGGACCGGTGAACAGTCCCGGCTGTTGTCCCGTCGTCACCGCTACGGCGTCCGGCCGGCGGAGCCGCGTCACCGCCGCATCACGCGCCGGACTGGGAAGGATGGCATCGGTCAGTGTCGCATCGAGCCGGCCTTCGCGGGGAGAAGGAAAATCGGCCAGCGGCGCAAGAGGAGTGGGTACGATCCGCAGGGTCACGCGATCTGGCCCAGCAGGATTGTTCTGGGCCTCTCCGGGCCGAGCGAAGAGCCGTCGTAGTCACCGAACCTGTATCGCACGTGTACTCCTGCCTGGTGCAGCATCGTGGAGATCTCCCCAGGCTCGAAAAGCCGGACCCGCTCCATGTACTCCCGGCCGGCTTGGGTGCGAATGCTCTTGCAGACGTAACGGCCGTCCGGTGAGACCGAACGGGTGATCCGCATGATTTGTCCAGCTCGCTCGACGCTCTCCTCTCGCACCAGGCGGCTTCGGACCGCCGCTGGGTTCAGGAAATCGATGACGAACCAGCCGCCGGGGCGCACGGTGCCGACCATTTCCTCGAGCGCCACCATGTGCTCGGCATCCCGCTCGAAATACCCGAAGCTGGTAAAGAGGTTCACCGTGAGATGCATGGAGGCAGGCCGGATCGGAAGTTGGCGCATGTCGGCCCTGATGAGGGGAGCATTGGTGACCTGGCGAGCAAGCCGGAGCAGTGGGGCGGACAAATCCAGGCCGAAACAATGTGCCCCGGCGGCTACGAAGGCCCGGGCATGGCGTCCCGCGCCACACGCCACATCGAGAACCCGCCACCCGGGTTTGAGCCCGACTGTTCCGCAGATCAGATCGAGGGCACGCTGGGCATCGCTGTCGTCACGATGAGGATAGAGCCGAAGGTACTCCTCCCCGAACCACTCCTCGAACCATTCCATGTCGGCTACTGACTATGTGCTACTGGCTGCGTCTCGTACCGACCGGCTCCCGAGAAACGATGAGCAGATCTTTTGGTTGACTCCACAGCCAATAGCCTATAGCTCATAGCCCTTTGTGGTACGGCTGCCCCCGAAGAATCGTGAACGCGCGGTAAAGCTGCTCCAAAACGACGACCCGGGCGAGCTCGTGAGGAAAGGTAAGCGGGCCGAGACTCCAACGAGCTTCGCTCCTGGCAAGGAAGGAAGGATCGAGCCCGTGTGAGCCTCCCAGAACAAAGGCAATCGGACGCGAGGACATCAGCCACCGCTCGAGCTGATTCGCGAGATCCCGGCTCGACCAGCCAGTACCCTCGCGTGTGAGTGCGACCACCGTACTTCCGGCGCTGATACGAGCCCCCAGCCGACCCGCCTCCTCTGCGCGCTGCGCAATCGGACTCGGCGCCTTGCTGGCTTCGCGGACCTCGTGCTCACGCATTTGGACATACCGTCGCAGTCGTCGAATGTATTCATCAGCCGCCGACCGGTAGAACGGCCGGAGCTTTCCGACGGCCACGATATCAATGTTCATTCATTCGGCGAGCCCATGCCGGTGTTCGCCCCGCGGCCCCCTGCCCCACCTCACGCATACATCCCCCGCAGCCGATGCACCGCAGCCACCCGCTCAATGGCCTGCATATAGGCGCCGATACGCAAGTTGATCCCGTGCCGCCCAGCCATCGAGGCGACTTCCTCGAACGACTGCACCATGATGCGCTCGAGGCGCTGGTTGACCGTGTCTTCGTCCCAGAAGTAGCCGCCTCGGTCCTGCACCCACTCGAAGTAGCTCACGGTTACACCGCCCGCGTTGGCAAGAATATCGGGAATGACGAAGACGCCGTTCTCTTCGAGAATCTTGTCGGCGGCTGCAGTGGTGGGACCGTTCGCGCCTTCACAGATGATGCGGGCCTTGATATCTGCCGCGTTGTGACTGGTGATGACGTTCTCCAGGGCTGCCGGCACCAGCACGTCGCAATCGAGCGTGAGAAGCTGCTCGTTGCTGATCTGTTCTGCCTCGGGATATCCGCTGAGGAAACGATGCTGGCGGACGTGCTGGATGACCTCTCGAATGCGAAGGCCCTTCGGATTATAGATCCCGCCGGACTTGTCACTCACTGCGATTACCTTCATGCCCTGTTGTTCCATCAGGGCGGCGGAGACCGACCCCACATTGCCGAAGCCCTGTACCGCTACGCGAGTCCCCTGCACCGGCATGCGCAGCCGGTTCAAGGCCTGGCGGGTGACGATCATACAGCCGCGGCCAGTGGCCTCTCTGCGGCCCAGTGACCCACCCATTTCCACCGGCTTGCCGGTTACGACCGCGGTCACCGTGTGGCGCTTGTGCATGGAGTAGGTATCCATGATCCACGCCATAACTCGCTCGTTCGTATTCATGTCGGGCGCGGGAACGTCCGAGTCTGGTCCAAGGGTCTCGATAATGGCCGCGGTGTAACGGCGAGTAACCCGCTCCAGCTCGGCATTGGACATGGTGCTGGGATCGCAGACCACCCCTCCCTTCGCGCCTCCGAACGGGATATTCACCACCGCGCACTTCCACGTCATCCACGCCGCCAAAGCTTTCACTTCGTCCAGCGTCACATTCAGATCGAACCGGATGCCTCCTTTTGCCGGCCCTCGGGAGGTGTTGTAGAGAACACGATACCCGGTGTACACATCGACATCACCGTTGTCGCGCTGAATCGGGACGGAGACGATGACCTGTTTTTCCGGGCTCCGGAGAACCTTGTACAGACCCGGGTCGAGGTTGAGACGCTGCGCGGCATAGTCAAACCGCGACATCATGGCCTCGAACGGGTTCTCCTCGCCGAGGAATTTGTCTTTGTCGGGGCGGATGAGATCCTGATTGGGATGGCTCACGGTGGCCATAAAGTTGGGATACGCTCCGTAGGTGTTTACAGTCGCTCCACCGGGGTCACGACAGCATCCAATGCGGCAGCGATGCTGTCGCCGCCTTCTTCCCATTCCAGGTCCAACATGGCCACGAGAGGTTCGGGGACCGAGCTGGGCCAGCGGTTCCTCAGCTTGACAGCGTCCTTCTGGGTGATCACGACGTGGTCGGCTCGCCGGGCGGCGTGCGCCAGCCATGCGACATCTTCGTCTCGATAATCATGATGATCTTTCCACGTGGCGACTTGCACGGCGGCGCCGGTGGCTTTGGTCTGGGCCACGAATGCATCCGGATCGGCGATCCCTGAGGCAGCTACGACCCGTTTTCCGGCGAGAGTAGAGGCCGGATGCCGCTGCCCACTGACCATCCCTTCAACATACCGTAGACCCAGAAAGGCGATAGCAACTGGTCCGCGGACCCGCCGCTGCAGATCCGCCGCAAGTGTGAGGGCAGCGTCCAACGTCGCACGTTTGCGGGTGACCACCACGGCATCGGCTCGTTCCAGTGCGCCTAGGCCCTCCCGCCACGGGCCTGCAGGAAGCGCCCACCGTACCGCGCGCGTGGTCTCCGCACTCACCACCGCGATATTCAGGTCCCGCCGCACATCCAATCGCTGAAAGGCGTCATCCAGCACCAGTACTTGCGCACCTCGGGCGAGCGCGCGATCGGCCCCTGCAACCCGATCCGCATCGGCAACGACGTGTGCCTGCGGCACAGCATGCTGATGGACCAGCACCTCATCCCCGCCGTATCCCCGAAGCAGAATGCCCGGCGTCACACCGTGAGACACGTAGTACTGAGCGGCCCAGATCGCGATCGGCGTTTTTCCCGAGCCACCAACAGTCAGATTGCCGATCGCCACGGACGGAAGCGGCAAATCGCGCACCGGCAGCCAGCCCCGACGATACGCTGATTCGCGGGCGGCCATCGCACCACGCCAAAGCACTGATGCGGGGAGTAGCGCCAGGCGAACCAGTCGCGCATCCGGCCGCCGGCTGGTCCACAGCCAACGTACTACCCGATGGCTATCGCCTCGTCGCGCCATGCACCGTTCCTCGAAACCCGATTGAGACCGGCTACCGCCCGTTCAACTCCGTCGGAAAACCCTTCATCTCCCGGCGCCACCTCGAACGGCTCGCCGTACGTGATCCACACGCGTGCGAAGGGTCGGGGAATCATCATGCGATC
>DATADG010000008.1:0-11909 GCA_036258655.1 Gemmatimonadales bacterium
AGATGCATGGGAGTCGGCGGCTGAGACGGCGGCAAAGGTAGCCGCGTGGCGGCTCCTCCAGCTGGCGGACGCCTACGTACTGCACGACAGGGTTCTTGCCGAGGCCCACTTCGAGTTCCGCGGCGGAATGCCCCGCCGACACCTGAATCCGTCGCAGGGAGCGGCGTAGCGTCCCGACGGCACGCGCAGCGAAGCCTCCATCCCTCTTAATCTGACCTGAGCCCCTTACGTGCCGCGCGAAAAGCCGCGCACCGGCCTGCCCTTGTAATATTCCCATATGGGCATATCTTCGATTCATGGCACGAGCCGCCACCACGACGGACGCGTTCAACGCGGTCGCCGAGCCGCAGCGCCGGCGCATCCTCACACTGCTCAAGGGGCGGGAGCGCTCGGTGAACGAGTTGGCGGGAGCGCTCCGCGTCTCCCAGCCCCGCGTCTCCAAGCATCTGCGCGTACTGCGCGAGGTCGGGCTCGTGTCCGTGCGCGAGGCGGGGCAGCAGCGCCTTTACAAGCTCGACGCTCGTGGCCTCAAGCCGATCCACGACTGGGTCGGTGGATTCGAGGAGTTCTGGAGCCAGAGCTTCGATCGACTCAATGCCTACGTGAAGCGACTCCAGCGCAAGGAAGGAGGCGGATGATGGTTGTGGGCAGCACATCGGCCACGTCGGATCGCGAGATCGTGGTGACGCGCATCATTGAGGGGCCGCGCCCCCTCGTTTTCGAGACCTACACCGACCCGAGGCACCTCGCGCACTGGTGGGGGCCGAACGGGTTCACGACGACGACGCGCTCCTTCGAGTTCCGCCCCGGCGGCGTGTGGGACTTCGTGATGCACGGGCCTGACGGTACCGATTACCCGAATTGGATCGAATGGCGTGAGATCGAGCCGCCGGAGCGGCTCGTCTTCCTCCACGGCGACCGGCCGGACGACCCGCGGGCGTTCGTCTCGACGGTGACGCTCGTCGAGCGCGGGGGCGCAACAGAGGTCACCATGCGGGCGGTCTTCAAGACGAAGGCCCAGCGCGACGAGGTGGTCGAGCGCTACCACGCGATCGAGGGCGGCAAGCAGACGCTCGGCCGGCTCGCGCTCTACGTGGCCACCCTCATCCGGAAAGGATGCTGACGATGCGCAGGCTCGTGATGTGGAATCTCCAGACGCTCGACGGCTACTTCGAGGGGAAGGCGCCCTGGGACCTCGAGTTCCACGAGACGGCGTGGGGCGACGAGCTGCAGCAGTTCTCGCTCGAGCAGGCCAAGGAGGTCGGCACCCTGCTCTTCGGCCGCGCCACGTACGAGGGGATGGCCACCCACTGGAGCACGGCCACCGGCCCGATCGCCGACTTTATGAACGACGTCCCGAAGGTGGTGTTCTCGCGCACGCTCGACGCGGCGACCTGGAAGAACACGCGCCTCGTCAGTCGCGACGCGGCCGACGAGGTCGCGGAGCTGAAGCGGGGTGAGGGCAAGGACCTGTTCGTGTTCGGGAGCGCCAAACTCTGCGACTCGCTCATGCGCCGCCGGCTCTTCGACGAGGTCCGCATCTGCGTCGCACCGGTCGTGCTCGGCACCGGCGTTCCGCTGTTCAAGTCGGGCAGCCCTCGCCATAACCTCACGCTGCTCCAAGCGCGCTCGCTGGCTACCGGCGGCGTCATCCTCCTGTACGCGGCGAAGCCGCGGACCGCGTGAGCTCTGAGCTGCTTTGCCTTGTTCCGTTCAGGTACTTCGAACAGAAAAGGCCACCCAACTCGGTGGCCACGTTTCCGTTGACGAATGTTAGAGGCTGAGTTCTCGCATGTGGCCAGGGAGGGAATTGAACCCCCGACACGCGGATTTTCAGTCCGCTGCTCTACCAACTGAGCTACCTGGCCGTTGGGGCGGGAAATATAAGGATGCGGCACTAGCCGGGCCAACCCGTTCGGGAGGCTTAAGTGGCTTCGGCCTCTTCGCTTCGCTCAGGGTGACAGCCGTACGGTGTCCATTCATATTTAGCCCCCATGCCGCCACCAGCGTTCCCGAACTTAACCGTCCTGTCCCACCCCCTCATTCAGCACAAGCTCACCATTCTTCGCGACAAGCACACCAGCACTCGCGATTTCAAGCAGCTGGTGAGCGAGATAGCGATGCTGATGGCATACGAGGTCACCAAGGACCTCGCCACTGCTCCGGCCGAGATCGAGACCCCGCTCGAACGCACCACTGGACAGCAGGTCTCCGGCAAGAAGCTGACGCTGGTGCCGATCCTCCGCGCCGGACTCGGCATGGTGGATGGGATCACCCAGCTGATCCCGTCTGCTCGCGTCGGCCACATCGGGCTCTACCGAGACCACGACACGTTGCAACCGGTGGATTACTACTTCAAGATCCCGTCCGACCGGGTGGAGCGTGACTTTTTCGTGCTCGATCCCATGCTGGCCACCGGCGGCTCGGCGGTCGCGGCGGTCGGCGCGCTCAAGAATGCCGGCGCCCGCCGGATCCGCTTTCTGTGCCTGGTCGCCGCTCCGGAAGGTGTTCGTCGAATGCTCGATGCACATCCCGACGTGCCCGTCTTTGCTGCGGCACTCGATCGGGAGCTCAATGCAGTCGGCTACATCCTTCCCGGGCTCGGCGATGCGGGCGATCGGTTGTTTGGGACCAGATAGCTATGGGGAAGAAGAGTGAACGGTAAACGGTTAACAGCAACCGGGCCCTGCTGCCCCTCTCCCGTTCACCGTTCACTCTTCGCTGTTCGCGTTCTTGAGGGCGACAGTACGTGAGTGGGGTCCGACTCACCTTCTGGGGAGGGGCAAATCAGGTCACCGGCAGCATGCACCTCCTCGAGGCCGCCGGCGCCCGGATCCTGCTCGACGCCGGGCTATTTCAGGGTCACCGCAGAGACGCGCATACGCTGAATGTGCAGCTGCCATTCGATGCTCGCCGCATTGATGCGGTGGTGCTGAGTCATGCCCACATCGATCACACCGGACGACTACCGCTTCTGGTGAAGGAGGGCTTTCACGGGCCGGTGTACGCCACCCCGGCGACGCGCGATCTGTGCGCCGTGATGCTGGCGGACGCCGCCCATATTCAGGAAAAAGACCACCACTTTCTCCGGAAACACGGCAAGGCGGGCGCGGAGAGCGAGCCGCTGTACTCGATGCGCGACGCCATCGCGGTGCAGGACCTTATGGTAGGGGTCCCCTACCGGCGCGTGTTTTACCTGCGAAAGCATCTCGCCATCGACTTTCTGGACGCGGGCCACATCCTTGGATCGGCGAGCATAGACCTGCGGGTGACGGAGGGCTGGAATCACCGGGTCGTGTTCTCCGGAGACATCGGTCGGAGCAACCTTCCCATCGTGCGGGACCCCGAGCCCCCCAGCGGCCCCATCGACACCTTGATTGTCGAGGCTACCTATGCCGACCGGCAACACGAGTCTTACAGCGAGGCGGAAACGCGGCTAGCAGCCGCTATCAGGAGAGTGGCCGCGAGAGGTGGAAAGGTCCTGATTCCGGCGTTTGCGGTGGGCCGAGCACAGGAGCTGATCTACAGTCTGCACCGGCTGTTTCGCGAAGGGCAGATCCCGTCGGTGCCGATCTACCTCGACAGTCCGCTGGCAGTCGACATCACGACGGTTTTTCGGATGCACCCGGAGGTATTCGACCGGCGCGAACGCCTGATCGAGATCAGCAACGAGCTGTTTGACTTCCCTCTCCTGCATTATGTCCGTGAGGTGTCCGAGTCCAAGGCCCTGAACTCCAGCAATGGACCGGCGGTCATCATGGCGGCATCGGGGATGGCCGAGTCAGGACGCATTCTCCACCACCTGGCTCACGGCATCGGAGATCATCGCAACCTGATCCTGTTCGTGAGCTTTCAGGCGGAGCACACGCTTGGCCGGCGGATCCAGAGTGGACAGGAGGTTGTTCGAATCCTGGGGCAAGAATACGAGCGTCGAGCTGAAATCGAGACCATCTCAGGCTACTCGGCCCATGCCGACCGCGAGGAGCTGCGCGGTTGGGTAAGACGCCTGGGTGGGCCGATCCGGCGTGCCTTCGTGGTGCACGGCGAGCTGCCGGCTCTGGAGGCGATGACGAGCATCCTTCGGGAGGAAGGTGTCCGCGAGGTTACTGTCCCGAGTCATGGGGAGACCTTCGATTTGTGAAGGTGGAACGACCGAAACCGTCGTTGTTCCATCGTTCCCGCCGTATCGTGGGTTTGGTGCTGCTGTTGGCTGCAATCGTCTATACCGTCGCCCTGCTGCTGGTGCTGGTGGTGAGTCAGCAGGATCAGCGCGTTCCGTCCGATGCCATCGTGGTGCTCGGCGCCGCGCAGTACAATGGACGCCCGTCCCCGGTGTTTCGAGCCAGGCTGGATCATGCGCTTCAACTGTACCGCGAAGGCCTGGCGCCGCGAATCGTGGTCACCGGCGGCGTGGGTCGCGGGGATACGACCAGCGAAGCCACCGTCGGACGTCAGTACCTGGTCGCACGGAAGGTCCCGCCCGGGGCAGTCGTGGCTCGGCCCCAGGGCCGGTCGACGCAGGCGTCGATGACCGCAGTGGCTGAGTGGCTCGATACCACTCACCTGAAGCGGGTAATTCTGGTGAGCGACCCCTTCCATATGTTCCGGCTCCGGCTGGAGGCTCGGCGCACGAAGCTGGACGCCCACACCTCTCCGACTGAAAGCAGTCCAATTTCCGACAACCCCGTCCTCGAGCTTCGCTATCTCGCGGCCGAAGCCCTCAAGATCCCGGTCGCCCTCATCCGGGCGGCCCTGTCACCCTGACTCTACAGGCCCGTCACCATGACCCTCGTCTCCTCGGAACGACTGTACACCGGCCGGATCATCAATCTGGATCGCGATACAGTTCGGTTTCCCAACGAGTCCACCGGTCAGCTGGAGATGATTCGCCACCCCGGCGCCTCGGCAGTAGTGCCGTTCCTCGATGAACCTCGCGCCCCGGATCCGCGGATCTACCTCATTCGCCAGTTCCGCCACGCAGCGGATGCGTACATCTGGGAAATCCCTGCCGGACGATTGGATCCCGGCGAGACTGCGGCCACTTGCGCGCAGCGAGAGCTGGAAGAAGAGATAGGAATGACGGCGGACGTCCTGGCTCGACTGGTAACTGTATATACCACACCCGGGTTTACCAACGAGAAGATCCACCTGTTCATGGCTCACGAGCTGAAGAAGGGGGCTCACCGGCACGAGCCGGATGAATTCATGGAGGTGCATACCCGACGCTGGTCCGAGGTCATGAACATGATCCGTTCCGGCGAGATCGTGGATGCCAAGACGCTGGTAGCCTTGATGTTCATTCAAGGGTTTCGCCGTTGACCTGACCCGCTTTCCCGCCTTACCAGCCTCCGCTGCCAGCGGTACGTTTGAGGCATGCCGCATCATTCGATGGACGCGTTGTTCCGATCGCTCAACAAGGGGCAGCTCGCCCCGGTTTACTACTTCCATGGACCGGAGGACGTCCTGAAGGATGAGGCAGTGCGCACCATTGTGGACAAGGCGCTGGACCCCGGCCTGCGGGATTTGAATTTGGATCAGCGCTCCGCGGCACAGCTGGAGCCCGAGGAGGTTCATGCCATCTGCAATACCTTGCCGATGCTGGCGGACCGCCGGGTCGTGCTACTGCGCGACGTCGAAGTGTGGAGGCGGAAGACCAAGAGCAGGTCCGCTTTTCTCCGTTACCTCGAGCATCCCAGCCCTCAGACACTGGTCATCCTCGTCCAGGGCTCCGGTGATGATGGAGAGGACAAGGAGCTGGCTCGGGGCGCCTACGAGGTCCGGTTCGACTGCCTTCCCCCTGAGCGCGCGTCCAACTGGGTGTTGCACAGGGCTGAAAAGCTGGGACTGAATCTGGAGACGGCTGCGGCCGACCATCTGGTGCGAGCGGTTGGAAGCGATCTCGGTGCGCTGTCATCCGAGCTGGCCAAACTGGCTTCTCTGCCAACAGACACGCCGATAACCGCGGAACGCGTGGGCGAGCTACTCGGCGTGCGGCAGGGGGAGACCCTCTGGGAGTGGCGATCCGCCGTTCTCGAGGGCGAGTCCGGCCGTGCGGTGGCCTTCCTGCCGGCGGTTCTCGCGCAGCCAGGGGTGTCCGGCGTCAAGCTGGTGAGCTCCCTCGGCACCTCCTTGATCGGCCTTGGAATTGCGAGGAACCTCTATGAGGAAGGAGTGCGCGGCCGGGCATTGGAAGACGCCATCTTCAAGGCTCTGCTCAGGATGAGGCCCACCGGACTGCTGGGGTATAAATCGGAAGCGGCGGCTTGGGCCCGGGTGGTGCATTGGTGGCCGGCGGAGCGGATTCGGGCCGCCTTGCGGGCCAGCGCTGAAGCGGACCAGGCGCTGAAGAGCACTACGATCTCGGATGAGCGTGGAGTGCTGACGGATCTCGTGTTTCGCATCGGTGTGCGGCCGGCTGAAACAGCAGCATGAGGCGGGAGAGAACAACGGGGACTGAGCGACGGGATAGAACGACGGGAAAGATCGACCGGAAGTGCATGAAGGTGAGAGGCTGATCGTGCCTACTTTGTCATCCTGGTTCAGGAATGTTTCGGGTCGGGTGCTATTTGTCCTGCCCGCCCTTGCGAGCCTTCCCGCCGTTCCCGCCTTTTCACAAACCGACCCACGGCTGGTCGAGGTCATTCGTCATGCGCAGGAAGGTGAAGCCGATTCGGCTCGGCTTAAGGTCGAGCGGCTTCTGGCAGTCACCTCTCCAAGTGACACCCTCTATCCTCAGATCGTCTATACCCAGGCAATGGTCGCCAGCGATGCCGCAGATATGCGGCGCCAGCTCCAGCGAGTGGCGGTCGAGCACTCATCCTCCAGCTGGGCGGACGACGCTTTGCTGCGACTAGTGCAGCTCGACTACGCCAGCGCGAATCTCGAGGGGGCGGCACGGAATCTTGAGCGCCTGAGACTCGACTACCCGGGAAGCCCTCTCCTGCCGCAGGCGTCGTACTGGGCCGCCAGAACCTACTTCGATCAGAAAAAGCCTGAGCTCGCCTGTCGATGGGTCTCGGAAGGCATGGGAAGGTCGTCGGGGAACATCGAGCTGCAGAATCAACTGGCCTATTTGAATCAGCGCTGCACCCAGTTTGCCAGTGCCGGTGCCCAGGTTCCCAGAGACACTGCTGCCCGTGCGCCGGCTCCGGCAGCGACTCCGGAGGTTGCTGCTGCCGCCCCTCCGCGGGACACGGCACTGTCGCCCGCACCTCGTCCCGACAGCGTGCTGCAGGCGCCTGCAACCCCGCAGCCCGCGGCACCCACACCTCCCCCCGCAGCGCGGACACCTGCGCCGAGCCGTGAGACCCTAGCCACACCGACGCCGAGCGTAGCCGGTGCGCGTTATCGGATCCAGATCACCGCCGTCCGAAGTGTCGCTACCGCACGAACGATAGCCAACAGACTCAAGTCACGCGGCTTCGACGTCGTGACCGTGGAGGAGGGTGGACTCTATAAAGTCCGTGTCGGCGAATACCCGACGAAGGCGGATGCCATTGCCGCCCTGCCTGAAATGAAAGCCAAGCTGGGAGGGAGCCCATTCGTGGTCGCGGAGTTGTAAGGCTCGCCATACTCGCATGCATCCTGGGGCACTTGGCCGGATGCGCTCGATCATCCCCCACTCCTCCGATACCCGACGCCGCGGACCCTTGCAGGTTGGCCACAGCACCTGCGGATCCGATCGACGCCTTCTCAATCACGTTGCCGGAGCCGATCGACCTGTCGCACGCGCCCGTACCTGTGAATGACAGCGAGCGACTCCTGTTTCGGCAGCTCTTCCCTACACTGATCCGAATCGACTGCCGCGGCCAGGTGCAGCCTGGTCTGGCAACGCAGTGGGAACGAGACAGCACCGGACAGACCTGGACCTTCGTTATACCGGAAAACGCCTTGTTCCCGGACGGAACTCCTCTGGCCCCATCCACCATCTCGGCCGATTGGCATCGGCGGTGGCCCGCCATACAGAAGCTGGGGGTGGCGTCGGTGAATATCCTCGATTCACAGCGCCTGGCGGCAACCCTCGCCGCTCCGAGCGATTCCCTGCCACGCATCTTCGCCGATCCGGCAATGGCGGTAGTGCCGGTCAACCAGCCAGATAACCTCACTGGCATGATCGTGAGTTCCCGTCCGGCTATGCCGGTCGTAGAGGTGGAGGTCAACAGGACGGGCGATCTGCGGGACGCGCTGGATGCTGGAGCAGATCTCGTGGTCTCTCGGGATCCGTCAGTGATCGACTATGCGGCGGGCAGAGCCGAATTCGAGACGTTTCCTCTCCCATGGGACCGCACCTATGTGCTGATCGAGCGGCCAGGCGTTGAGCCGCTTCCGGCCTCTGTCTCGAGCGACTCAATACGCCGGTCGCTGACGCAAGGAGCCGTAGGAGCTGACGCTCGTGAGGCGGAGCCTCCGTTCTGGTGGCATAACCCGTGCGCGATCGAAGTGTCCATGCACGTCCGAAGACCGAGCACAGCACAGCTGGGCTACCCGCGCACCGATCCGATTGCGCGCCAGCTCGCCGAACGCCTCATCGCTCTTGCCGGGGACAGCCTTCAGCTCAGAGCAGTGGGACTGGAGATCGAAGGCTTCTCGGCTGCGACCACGCCGGGCAGCGAGCGAGCGTACGTGTTTGCGCTCCCGTATCGCCCGCTTACGCCGTGTGCCGAGGCGACGTTCTGGACCCGGAAAGGGCGTCTCGTGCCGCTGATCGATAGCAGGGCCCACGCCATCGTCCGTCGCGGATCGCCGCCGCTCACTGTGGATTGGGACGGAATTGTACGAGCACTACCACCATGAGCTTTCGTGGCCGGCTTTTCCTCGCCTTCCTTGTCGCCGTTCTGGTGCCGCTCGGAGCCTTAGCTTTCGGCGTTCGCCGGGAGATGAACCGCCGGCTGACGTCCCAATACGAGGAACGGGTGACTGCGTTGGTTTCGGTAATCGAGACTGACCTGAGCCGGGAGAGCGAAGCCGTGGCGGGACGACTTGCCGCCCTGGCGTCGGACATCGTGCGAGACAACCGATTCCGCCTTGCCGCCATCAGTGGGGATCAGTCTGCCCGGCGGTACCTCCTGGACTACGCCGGCTCAGCCATGAGGCTCGCTGGCTTGGCCATGCTCCAGATTCAGGATAGCGCCGGAGTGATCATCAGCTCGGGGCATTTCCGAAACCAGTTCGACCAGCGCCAACCTGAGCTGCCTCGCGCAGTCATGGATCATCGAGATACCCTGGTCCTGGTCCAGACCCGTACACCGGAAGCGCCCCTGCTCGCCCTGGCGCGTTCCGACTCGTTCCGCCTCGGGGGCAAGCGCTTCTCTCTGACCGGTGGCATCGAGGCGGCGCGCTGGTTGCAACGGTGGGATCGCCCCGACAGTGAAGTCGCGGTCGCTCTGGTGTATCCGGGAGTGGTGCCAGCCAGATCGCCCGACGAACAGGTGGTTCGTGAGGTGCGCATTCCTTTTCTGGACCTGTTGAGCAGCTCCGGACGCGAAGCGGCGGATTCCAGGCTGCTCGTTACCCATGAAACGGCAACTCTCGAAGCCCTGCGACGGGGCGTGAATCGATGGTTTCTGTTGGCGCTCGGGCTGACAGCGGCAGTGGCGACCATCGCAGCCGCCTGGCTGTCGAGCCGTATTAGCCGCCCTCTGCGGGAGCTGGCGAGCAAGACCGCTGCCATCGACCTCGACCGCCTGGATCAAAGCTTCGACACTGACCGGCGAGACGAGATCGGCGCCCTCTCTCGTCTACTGGGAGCCATGACCGAGCGGCTACGAGCCAGCTCGACGAGACTGCGAGAGGCGGAGCGGCGAGCCGCCATTGGCGAGCTGGCTCGCCAAGTTACTCACGATATCAAGAATGGCCTGACCCCGATCCGTAACGTGCTCCGGCACATGGGCCAGATTGTGAACGAGGACCCCACTTCTCTCCCGGAGGTCTTTAAGGCACGTCGCGGTACGCTCGAATCGAGTGTGGAGTATCTCGACACCCTGGCCCGGAACTACGACCGCCTCTCACCGGGAACGGAGCGCCGTCCGTACGACGTGAACACCGTTGTGCGTCAGGTGGTCGCCAATGCAACGCGCGACGGGGTTCAGGTCCACGCCCAGCTTGCGGCAGCGCATCCCCAGGCGTTGGGTGACGCATTGATGCTTCGGCGGGCATTGGAGAACCTGGTGGGCAACGGGTTGGATAGCGTGGCCGGCAGACCGGACGGAGTAGTGACCGTCTCCTCCGAACTGGTAGGCAGCCTACCCGACCGGGTGCGGATCACCGTCAGCGACAATGGGCCTGGTATGACGCGCGCTGAACTGGATCGCGCCTTTGACGATTTTTACACCACCAAGACAGGCGGCAGCGGCCTGGGACTGTCCATCGTTCGACGGCTCGTTCTGGATCTCAACGGAACACTGCGGGTCGAGACCGAGCCCGGCGTGGGCACCCGGGCAAGCATCGAGCTGCCTACTGTGCCGAACAACCCTGAAACCCCATGACGCTTCTCCTGGTGGTCGATGACCTGGAAGCCCTGGCCGAGCAGTATGCCTATGATCTCAAGCGTCTCGGCGGATATGATGTCACCACTGCCGGC
This sequence comes from Gemmatimonadales bacterium, assembly GCA_036258655.1. Lineage (GTDB taxonomy): Bacteria > Gemmatimonadota > Gemmatimonadetes > Gemmatimonadales > GWC2-71-9 > CAVVWJ01. Next base: position 10,580 of record DATADG010000008.1, read on the forward strand.
GAAGGAGCCCGGGCGCTGGAGATCCTGAAAAGCGCTGCCGTTGACTGCGTTATTCTCGATCTGGAAATGCCGGGAATGGACGGCTTCGACGTGCTGCGGGCCTTGGAGCGGCAGGGCAGTGAGGTGCCGGTCATTGTCTATACCGGCACCGGGAACTATCAGCGCTGCATGGACGCGATCCGGCTCGGCGCCTACAGCTTCATCGACAAGGCCGAGCCGATGGAGCGGGTCGTTCGGGAAGTCGAGTCGGTGCTCGAACGCAAACGCCTTCGCGATGAAGTCGCCGATCTGCATCGGCGACTCGGTGCCGAGAGCTCGCTCGTGGGAAACAGTGCCGCAATCCGCCGATTACGCGAGAGTATCGCCCGAGTGGCGCCCATCCCCAGTCCGGTACTCATCCTGGGCGAGAGCGGCTCGGGAAAGGAACTCGTTGCCCGCGATCTCCACCAGGCCAGGCCGGGATCGTTAGCCCCGTTCATCGCCGTGAACAGCGCGGCCCTCCCCGAGAACCTGATCGAGAGTGAGCTGTTTGGTCACGAGCGCGGTGCCTTCACAGGCGCCAGCACCACACGGAGAGGCGCATTTGAGGCCGCCGGTCACGGCACCCTGTTTTTGGACGAGATTGGGGAGCTGCCGCTCGCGGCACAGGCCAAGCTTCTTCGGGTCCTGGAAGATCGGCAGGTGACGCGGCTCGGTGGAAACCGCCCCGTCGCGGTCGAGGCGCGAGTGCTCGCGGCTACCAATCGAGATCTGGAGACCGAAGTGGCTGCGGGGCGGTTTCGACAGGACCTCTACTACCGGCTGAATGTCCATGTACTGCGAGTACCGCCACTTCGTGAGCGGTTATCCGATATTCCTGATCTGGCGTCCAGCTTTGTCATGGCAATGTGTGAGCAATTCGGGATGCGACCCAAGAAGCTCTCGGGTGATGCCCTCGAATCCTTGATGGGCTACGACTGGAGTCGGAACAACGTGAGGGAGCTCCGCAATGTCATCGAACGGATGATCATCGCTGCTGATGGGGACGTTCTGCGTTCCGAACACATTCCGGTGGAGATTCTGGAGCAGAGCCGCACGCTGGCGCGACCTGATGGAGAGCGAACTTATCAGGCGCTCAGAGCAGAGGCAGAACGTCAGATCGTCACGGCCGCACTCGAGCGGAACGACTGGCACGTCACCCGCACCGCGCAAGAGCTCGGGCTCGCCGATCATGCCAGTCTGCTGAAAATCATGCGCCGGCTCAATGTGAGAAGGGAGGAGCAAACCGGATGAGCTGACGTGTAGGCCTGGACACAGCAACCGCTCCCATCGCGTGTCCCGGCAAACACCA
>DATADG010000009.1:0-6776 GCA_036258655.1 Gemmatimonadales bacterium
GATCGAACGCGCGCGTTTCGCGGATCGGCTGATGGTTTCGCTCAACGTCGAGCCGGAGACGCGCGCCGCACGGGTCCCCGCGCTGGTGCTCCAACCGCTGGTCGAGAACGCGGTGCGCTACGCCGTCCAGCCGAGGGAAAACGGCGGGCGCATCACTGTGCGGGCCGCGCGCCGGGACAGTCGGCTCGTGCTCGAGGTCGAGGATGAGGGATGCGGGCTTCCATCGCTTTCGTCGCGGGGGAACGGGATCGGGCTCACCAACACCCGCTCGCGGCTGAGTGCCCTGTATGGCGCCGACCACCGCTTCGACATCGGAAACACCGCACAAGGTGGCGTGCTGGTCCATCTGGAGCTCCCCTGGACCATAGGCGAACGAGAGGGCTCGGCTGCATGACTCTCCGCACCATCATCGTCGATGATGAGCCCCTGGCGCGGTCCCGGCTACGACGAATCCTCTCCGCGCATCGCGATCTGGAGATCGTCGGTGAGAGCGCGAGCGGCCGCGCGGCCCTGCGCCTGCTGAAGACCCGCCCCTTCTCGGTGGATCTGCTCTTTCTGGACGTCCAGATGCCAGGTATGGACGGCTTCGCCCTGATCGACGCGCTGGGACGTGACCACCTGCCGGCGGTGATCTTCGTGACTGCGTACGACCAGTATGCGATCCAGGCATTCGAGATCCACGCCGTCGACTACCTGCTCAAGCCACCGCGGGCCGAGCGAGTACGAGAGGCGGTCGACCGTGCGCGCGTGAGGATTGCTGCAGGTAATACCCAGGCCGACCGGCTGGTGCCACTGCTGGAATCGATCCGCGCCGCGCAAGACGAGCTCCGGCAGCGGCTGCCAGAGGCGGCGAGCTGGCTGGAGCGGGTTGCGATCGATATCGGCCCACGGACGTTCCTGCTTCGCGTGGCCGATGCCGATTGGATCGAGGCGGCGGACAACTACGTCCGTTTCCATGCGGGGGGGAAAACCTATCCGTACCGGGTGCCGCTCAGCCGTCTCGAGGCCCAGCTCGATCCGGCCCGATTCGTTCGGGTTCACCGATCAGCAATCGTCAACATCGATCGAATCAGGGAGCTGACCCGGCACGCTCCCGGTGACGGCACGCTGGTGCTTCAGGACGGAACGAAGTTGAGACTGAGCCGCACCTATCGCGGCAGTTTCAGTGCCTTGACCCAGGGGACCTGAAGCACCTGAATCAGATTCGCCCCGCCGATCCACGCTTTGCCCCACTGTTCCCACCGCTCACCCCGACACTCCTTCAGCATCGTCTGGCAGAGTCGTAGGCTCTCTCGCGTCTAGTTACGCGAGGTCCCTATGCAATACCTCAGGTTCACCGGCAGCGCACTACTCCCTGGCCTGCTGCTTCTCAGTGCCTTGCCCGGCCTTCCGAAAGACCCGCTCCACACTCTGGTGCGCTCGGCCTCAGCCGAGCCGCGGCGCATCGCCGTGGTGTCCGGGTTCGATATCCCGGAGTCGGCCAAGTACGACCCGGAGCAGGACGTGATTTTCGTCGCGAGCATCGGGCGACACGCCACCGCCGCGGACAACAACGGCTTCATCAGTCGGGTAACGCCCGACGGAGCCGTGGCATCGCGACGCTTCATCGCCGGCGGCCAGCGCGGGGTCACCCTGCACGCGCCGAAGGGCATGACCATTGTGGGGGACACGCTTTGGGTTACTGACGTCACCGTGCTCCGGGGATTCCACCGTCGGAACGGGCGCCCGCTGGCGCTCATCGATCTTGGGCGGTCAGGCGCCGTCTTCCTCAACGACGTCGCTGCCGGCCCCGATGGATCCCTGTACCTGAGCGACACCGGTCTCCGCTTCGCACCAGATGGTGAGGTCTCCCATCCAGGCCCGGATCGCGTCTTTCACGTCTCGAGCACCCGGAAGGTCTCGGTGATCGCGCAGGGCGATACGCTTGCCGGACCCAACGGAGTGTTCTGGGATCAGCCCAACAAGCGGCTCCTCATTGCCTCGATCCAGGGAAAGGCGGTGTTCTCCTGGCGCCCCGGCGATCGCAGTCCTGTCCTGGTAACCGCCGGCCCCGGCGGATACGACGGGATCGACCGGCTCTCCGACGGCCGGATCGTAATTGCCAGCCAGGACGCCCAGGCAGTGCTCCTGCTCGGGGGATGCGAGCTGACCCCATTGATCACAGGTATCGAAAGTCCCGGTGATATCGGGGTGGACACTCGGCGCAACCGGGTGGTGATCCCGCGGCTCGGCGCCAATGTGGTTGAGATCTGGGAGATTCCTGTGCTCCGCTCCTCGAGCCGGAGGACGCCCAGCGCCGAGCTCGTGGCGTCTGGTCTCGAGGTGCCGTGGGCCATCGCTGCCGCGCCCGACGGCCGGCTGTTCCTCACCGAGCGTCCCGGCCGGATCCGGGTCATCGCGAACAGCCGATTACTGCCGAGACCGTGGTTCGTGCTCGACATCGCGCGCGGTCGAGACGCCGGGCTTCATGGGATCGCGCTGGCTCCGGATTTCGCCACGACGCGGCAGGTGTACGTGACGGGCACTTTTCGTGACGAAGGCGGGGAACTCGAGCAGCGTGTCTATCGTCTCGTCGATTCCAGCGGAATGGGCTCTGCGCTCAGGTTGATCGCCGGCGGATACCCTGCCCCGGACGTTCACAGAGGTGGTGCGCTCGCCTTCGGCCCGGACGGCCTCTTGTATTTCAGCGTCGGCGACGTACGCGACCTCCGATCACCGCAGGACTCGACCCGGCCAGCGGGCAAGATATTTCGGATCCGGCGCGACGGCACCATTCCCTACGACAATCCCTGGCCCGGCTTGCCGGCCTTCGCGCTCGGCCTGCGGAACCCGCAGGGACTCGCCTGGCATCCGCATACGGGCGAGCTGTTCGCCACTGAGCACGGTCCGACAGACTTCCCCGACGAAGGAGGCCGCGCGGATCAGGACGAGCTGAATCTGATAGTGCCCGGAGGGAACTACGGATGGCCGCTGGTTTCGGGGCTCGACTCCGACCGACGGTTTCGGTCCCCTCTTGCCGAGTGGACGCCCGCGATCGCGCCGGCAGCCCTCGCTTTCTACACCGGGCCGTACGCTCCCTGGCGAAATAACCTCTTCGTGGGTGGGATGCGGAGCAAGCAGCTTCGGCGCATCGTCTTGGCGCGTACGCCACCGGTCGCTACTGGATGGCGTGTTCTCTCGGAGCAGCCATTGTTCCAGGAGGAGCTCGGCCGAATTCGCGCGGTCGCCATGGGGCGGGATGGATTCCTCTACTTCGCGACCAGCAACCGCGACAGCGACGGCGACACCGCACTGGGCATGGATCGCATGTTCCGGCTCCGAGTGCCATAGCGGATCCGAGGTCGACTCAGGCCAGGCTTTCGCGAGGATGGTAATATTTCACAACCGGACCGACAAGTAAGAAGAGGCATTTAACCGCTTTCCGGACTCGTGAAATGCAGACATCACTCGTACTCATTGCGCTCGCGACTTCGTCTCTGGCTGCGATCGTCGTGGCAAAGCAAGACTCGACCACTCCCGTCTCCGATGCCGTACGGTCCGCCGCTAATCGCTCGGCGACCAACTTCGTCGCCGCGGCGGAGGAGATGCCGGACGATAAATACGACTTCAAACCAACCCCTGCCCAGATGAGCTTTGGAGATGTGATCGAGCACATGAGCGCGGGAAACGACGCACTCTGCTCGAGCATCGGCGGAGTGGCACCGCCCAGGCGCTCCACGGTTGCTGCCCGGGCCCCGAAGGAGCAGCTCGTCACGCGGCTCCGGGAAACGTTTCAGTTCTGCAAGTCGGCTTTGGCCAAAGTGGACGATTCACGACTGGGGGAGAACATCTCTTATTTCGGGCAGGATGCTTCCCGCGCGCAGGTCATGGTGGCCGCCGCGGAGGAGTGGGCCGGCCATTACAGCCAGATCGCAGTGTATCTCCGGCTCAACGAGCTCGTGCCGCCCACGGCGAAGCGCTGACCGCGCGCACCGAGTGGGGCACGCCGCTGCGGCCTCCCGCGCGGCTCAGGTTTTCCGTATGAAGGCCGAAACTAGACGCACCCCTCTCCCATATCCTCGAAGCGAGTGCGAGCGGCATGCTGAAGCGAGGCACAGACGCGAAGCAGATGGCAACCGTGCTGGTCCTCGCCTTCCTCATGCTGCTGCCTGGGCGGACGCATGCTCAGGAGCGGCCGGATCCGCCCGTTATGGCGGGTAAAACCGTTCTAGACGCCGTTGTAGCACCCGTGGCTCAATTTGTCGATCACGGTTGGCAGCCGATCCCGCTGGACAGCACTGGGATGCCTGCTGTCCGCCTCCCATTCTACTGGTACCAACCCACCGCCGGCGGAAAATCACTCGCCTTCATTGATGTGGCGACCGTTAAAGTCCAGGGAGGCCTACCTGAGGAAGGCGAGGGGTACTGGGTCGGCGGTCAATTAATCGAGCCCGTGGATGATTCCATCCGGCATCACCGGCTACCGCTCCCCGGGCAGATCCTCGTCGACACCCTGGTTCCGGGCGGCGTCTTCGTTCTCGACTCCACCGCCACGATGAGGACCCGGGTGCTCTCAATGCTGGAGCGGGTCTTCCCCGACAGCTTTGCCAGACCCGCCGTGAGCCACTTCTTCAGGTACCTGCCGAAGGGAAGTGCTCCGTTGATCAGAATGACGGTACAGCGAGCAAGTCCCGCCGGGCAGGCTAAGCCCGCATTGCTGCTGGTTGAAGCGGAGCGATGTCTCATCGTCGCCCAGCCGAATGACTGCATGAATAGCCGAGTCATCGATCTGTGGCTTCTGGACCAGGGAAGCGGGTTCCAGGTGCTGACTCAACGAGGTCCCTTCCAATCCGACAGCCACTTCAAGACCGGCGGCGGCAACGGCCTCTCGGCCCTGGCCTGGCTGGAGATCGAGCGGCGAAGATTCCTCTTCGCTGAGTGTCGAAGTTACTTCTCGACTTGGACCGTTGTTCTCGAAGTTCTTCCTACCGCGGTGCGCCAGGTCTACCCCAAGGGAGGGGTGTGGTGTCGAGGCGGAGGCCCGGTCTCCGGTTCAGGTTCACCGTAGGGAGGCCGAAGCTTTAAGCATCCCCCTCATCCCCGGATCCGTGCGAGCACCGGCATGTCGAAGCGAGCCATAACCCCGAGGCAGCGCGCCTGGCTCCTGGAGGAGCTGAGCCTCTGGCGGCGCAACGCCATCGTCACCGACCAGCAGGCCCAGCGCATCAGCGATCTGTACGAGGGTGCGGGGGAGCTGGCTGAGCGAGGGAGGTCGCGTGCGGTGTTCGTGCTGATGGCTGCGGCGGCGACGCTGGTCGGTCTCGCCGCCCTGCTCCTCATCGGCTACAACTGGAACGACCTCGCCCGCGAGAGCAAGCTGCTCATCGTGCTGGGTGTCGTCGGCAGCACCCACGCTATCGGCTTCAGGCTCAGATACAAGCGAAACGCCGCTGCCCTGTCGGAGACCGTCTTCTTCCTGGGCTGCCTCTTCTACGGCGCGGGGATCTGGCTCGTGGCGCAGGCGTTCCACATCAATGCGCACTGGCCTGACGGCGTCTGGTGGTGGGCGGTCGGCGTCCTCCCCTTCGCGCTTTGTCTCGAGACTCGGCTGCTGCACGCGCTGTTCGTCGCGCTCATGGCGCTCTGGGCCGGGCAGGAAGTGCTCAACTTCGGGCACTTAGGCGGATGGCTATTCGGGCGCTGGGACTTTCTCCCCAACGGCGCCTACAGCCTGCCGCTGTTAGCGCTGCCCGGCCTAGCCTGGGCGTACAAGAAGCAGTCGGTGCAGACGGTCGGTCTGTACGTCCCGCTCCTCGCGTGGTGGACCATCCTGCAGCCGTTCGCCTGGGATCTCCACTCGAACCCGATCTACTTCGTCGGAGCGATCGGAGCGCTGATGCTGGTTGCAGCCGAGTGCCATGCGCCGGGCAGCCGGTTCGCCATTCCTTACAGGTACTACGGCAGCCTCCTGGTCGGGGGCGTGCTGGTGCCGCTCAGCTTTCACAAGTTCAACGAGTATCTGATGCCGGAGTGGCGGGCGCTGGTGATCCCGCCCGCGGTGCTCGCAGGCGTGGCGGTGGCAATCGTGCTGCTGACCCGCGCCGGCCGAGCGTCTCGCGTTTCATCGTCGGGGTCTGGCTGGATGGCGTTCGCCGGCCGGCAGACGATTCCTCTCGGGATCAGCCTGCTGATGGTGCTTCTCCCCATGATTGCCGCGTCGGCCCAAGACCCGAGGGCAGCGGCGACCGCAACGCTCCTGCCGACAGTGCTGGTCAACGTCGCCATGGTGGCCGGTGCGTTCTGGCTGATGCAGATCGGACTGCGGGAGGACCGCGGCCGTCCGTTCGCCGCCGGCGTGCTGTACTTCCTGCTGTGGTCGGTGCTCCGGTACGTCGATCTCTTCGGCGACTTCGGCGGCATGCTCGGCGCGGCGCTGATGTTCTTCCTGTGCGGCGGGGCGCTGTTCGGCGTCGCCCGCTACTGGCAGGGCCGGAAGGAGGTGCGTTATGCCTGAGGCGGTGATCCGCTGGGTCGACGTCAACCTGCTGGGTTGGCTCAAGGCCCGGGAGCGGAAGGTCCTGCTGGTGACGGCTGCGGTGCAGCTCGCGATCCTGGTGGGAATGATCGGGCTCCGCGCCGTGCCGCTGGTGACGGGACAGACGGTGCTGGTGCGAGTGGAGCCGGTGGACCCCCGCGACCTCTTCCGCGGTGACTACGTCATCCTGAGCTCCGACTTCAGCCGGGTGTCTCGGGAACGCATCGAAGGGCTCCCAGAGTACGAGCGGGAGAAAAGCTGG
>DATADG010000010.1:0-1594 GCA_036258655.1 Gemmatimonadales bacterium
CTTCGTGTCTCCCCGGCGTTCGACACCACCGGCGTGGCGCTGCTCCCCCGCGGCGCCCAGGTACGGATCGTCGAGTGCCGAAAGCAGACCTGTAAGGTCGAGTTCCGGCAGCTGCGGGGATATGTGCTGCGCGAGCTGGGCCACGAAGTCGTGGCGATCGACATCTCGGAGTACCGGAAGATGGACGGCGGTCTCAGTTGCCTGTCGGTCCGATGGTGAGTGACTGAAGCGGGTCGCCTGGCCAGGAGGGCGACTGGTGCGTGATCGCCACCACAATGCAAACGTGATCACCACCCGCCCCGGAGCGTTGGGAGGTGCGGCAACTCTCTCCAAATTCGCCAACTACGGGACCGGCGCGGCACCTATATAAGGAAGCGGAAGAGAGGGCATGTCGGTTGCGAGGAGTCGCCCAGCCAGTCGCTGTGTGGCTGCAACTTCTGGCACGGTGACCCATGAATCTCCTGCTTACATTCGCTCTTTCGATTGCCCTGTCAGCACCGGCCGGTCCGATCGCGACCGTCGAGCCGGACAGCGGCTCGGTCGCGTTCACCACCGCCAGCGTCTGGCTTCGTGTCTCCCCGGCGTTCGATACGACCGGCATCGCGCTGCTCCCCCGCGGCGCCCAGGTACGGATCGTCGAGTGCCGAATGCAGACCTGTAAGGTCGAGTTCCGGCAGCTGCGGGGATATGTGCTGCGCGAGCTGCTTCGCAGCACCCAAGTCCCCAATCCTGTCGACCCGGGACGAGGCTACTTCAACTCCAGGGGTCAGTGGATCCCATCACCCACTCAAACGATCAACGGAGAGGCTCCAAATGGTGCGACCGCACGGTGCCGGGACGGCTCATACAGTTTCAGCCAGTCGGCTCGAGGCACCTGCTCCTGGCACGGTGGAGTGGCGGAGTGGTTGTCCCGATCTTCCGGAAATTCCGGACCCATCCCTCACGACTCTAGAGCTGATATCGCCCTGCTCATGGCTGAGCATCGCTTGTCTCTCCAAATACATCTTCTGGAGGATTCCGCAGTTCCTTTCGGAGAATTGACAGGGCGGTAAATGCAACGCTGCTGTGGGACTGATATTGAAGCTTCATAGCCATTGTCCTGGCTGGAAGTCGCTCCAGTCGCGCGCATCACACCGCTGATTGACGTCCCCCGTACCGCGCAGTAAGTCTAGCTCACACCTGAATCCATCTTCGACCAGGGCTCCACGAAGTCATCCGGCTCGTTCCTCCATGGAGGTAGCCATGAGGTGGTCCCGAGCTCTTACGCTGTCGCTCCCGTTGTGCGCCGGCTGGCCGGCACTCGGCCAGGCGCAGGCTCAGGCGGCCCAGCCCAGCGAGTTCATCCACGTCATCACCGCCACCGTGCGGACGGACGCCATCGGCGAGTTCGAAGCGTTCCAGAAGCGGATCAAGGCCGCGGCCGAGAAGGTCGCTGCGCCCCAGCGGTGGACCACGTTCAACGTGATCTTGGGTGGGCCGGGCCGCACCTACAACGTCGTGCTGCCGTTCAACAAGTGGAGTGAGGTGGACGGCTGGATGACCGTGCAGCAAATGTTGACGAAAGCTTTCGGCGCGGCCGAGGGGATGAAGATGA
>DATADG010000011.1:0-5465 GCA_036258655.1 Gemmatimonadales bacterium
TCTTTGCTCCTGGCGGAGTCGGCAATGTGGGACCCGGGCTCGACATCCTCGGCCTGGCACTGACCGGTGACGGTGACACGGTGCGCGCGGAGTGGAGTACTGTGCCCGGAATCCAGATACTGGATCCCGGCCATCCGGAGCTCCCGCGAGAGCCGAGCCGTCACACGGCAGCGTTGGCCGCTCAGGCGGTGCTGGACAGGGTAGACGATCGACTCGCCCGTAGGGGCATTGCACTCACGGTTCGCAAGGGACTCCCGCTCTCGGGCGGCCAGGGTGGAAGCGCGGCGTCGGCCGTCGCCGGCGCAGTGGCAGTCAATGCGCTGCTGGGGAGCCCCCTCGATCATTCGGAGCTGGTCCGCGCCTGTCTCGCTGCTGAGGAGCGGGTGTCCGGACGCCATGCGGACAACATTGCCCCATCCCTGATGGGCGGCATCATCCTCATTCGGTCCCTCGATCCGCTCGAGCTGGTTCGTCTGCCCGTTCCGGAGGAGCTCTGTGTAGTGATAGCTCTGCCGGATCAGCGATTGCGCACCGCCGAGGGCCGTTCGGTTCTCCCCCGGGAGATCCCCCTCCCCGTTGCTGTGTATCAGGCGGCGCAAGTTGGTGCGTTGATCGCCGCGCTTGCGGCGGACGACTATGAGCTCCTGGGCCGGGCCATTGATGACCGGATTGCCGAGCCGCCGCGCGCTCGACTGCTGCCCGGGTTCCGAGAGGCCAAGCAGGCTGCCTTGGCTGCGGGCGCACTCGGCAGTTCGATCTCGGGCAGCGGCCCTACAGCCTTTGCCCTGACCCGTGGACCCTACGCCGGTGAGCGAGTCGCCCGGGCCATGCAGGACGCGTACGCTGCATGCGGCGAGCGGGCTCGAGTACGGGTGGAACGAATCGATCGTGAGGGAGCACGGCTCGTCAATCGAGCGAAAGGTCTCGACCGGTGAGGTTTCACACCGAGCGGCCGGCAAGCTGGCAATCGTGTCTGAACTGCGGAAACGAGGTGGTCGAGACCGACCCCCGGACGCGCTGCGCCTTGTGTCATGGATTACTGGACATTCAACACCGCCCACCGGAGGTCACGGCAGCGCAGCTGATCCAGCGCTTCTCGGAGCGTCGCAACAGCGCACACGGCGCCTCGACATCCGGTGTCTGGCGCTTCCGCGAGATAGTGCTGCCCTCGGTCGACACCGTTGTTTCGCATCCCGAGGGCAATACCCCGCTGCTCCATCGCGTCTCGCTGGACCGCTGGACCGGTGTCGATCAACTGCTGCTGAAACACGAGGGAGCGAATCCCACCGGGTCCTTCAAGGACCGGGGGATGACGGTGGGTGTCACGCAGGCCCTCCGCATCGGCGCGAATGCGGTGGCGTGCGCCTCGACGGGGAACACCTCGGCTTCTCTTGCAGCGTATGCCGCCCAGGCCGCGCTGCCGGCACTGGTAGTCGTTCCGTCCGCCGGGGTCGCGATTGGAAAGCTGGCGCAGACGCTGGCGTACGGCGCTCGAACTCTCCTGGTCCGGGGCGATTTCGACCAATGCCTCCGGCTGATCGAGGAGGCCAGTGAGAAGCTCGGCGTGTATCTCCTCAATTCTATCAATCCATTTCGCATCGAAGGGCAGAAAACTGTCATCTTCGAGCTGCTGGAGCAGCTGTCCTGGGACGCCCCCGACTGGATCGTCTTTCCCGCAGGCAATTTGGGGAATACGGCGGCGTTCGGGAAAGCACTACGCGAAGCGCACGAGTGGGGCCTGGTCCCCCGCCGGTCTCGCCTGGCGGCGGTACAAGCCGAGGGCGCGGCTCCGTTCGCTCTGTCGTTTGCAGAACAGTTTGCCCACCGGCACCGGGTCAAAGCGGAGACCGTCGCCACGGCCATCAAGATCGGGGACCCTGCATCGTACGAGCGGGGAGTGACCAGTATTCGGGAGACCGATGGTGTCGTGCTGTCGGTGCCGGATTCGGAACTGCTCGAAGCCAAGGCCGTGATCGACGCCTCGGGCGTGGGCTGCGAGCCTGCGAGTGCTGCGAGTGTCGCGGGGATCCGCCGGCTGGTGCGCGATGGAACCGTGCAACCGGAGGAACGGGTTGTGGCGATTCTTACGGGCCACATTCTCAAGGATCCGGGGCTCTTGCTGAAGTACCATCAGGAGACGACGCCCCCGCCGCCACGGGCGAATCGGCCTGTCGAGATCGAAGCAGACCTCCGGGCACTCGAGCAAATTCTCCAGGGACATGCGTGAAGAAGAGCGTCCGCTTCCGGGGTGCTTGCCGGCTATCCCGGGGGGATGGATGGGTTCCTGCTCTACCGACGAGCGCCTCTGTTCGAGGTTTTCAGAGGGAAAAAGTGGTTTTTGCCTATTGCAACTGGGCGCGGACTGCTTACTGTTGGACACGGTAGTTTTGCTGGTTCCGAGGCACGCACGGTTCTCACTCAATCGGGAGACTCGCGATGGCCACCACTAGGAGAAAGACTGCCGGTAGGAAAAAGTCCAGCAAGAAGACCGCACGGCGACCCGCAGCACGGAAGAAGGCAGCCAGGAAGACCAGCAGAAGAAAGTCCACCGGCAGGAAGCGCGCACCGAATCCCGCATTCATGAAACCCTTGCAGCCGAGCCCGCAGCTCGCCGCCGTAGTGGGCAACAGCTCCATGCCGCGGACCCAGGTCATCAGTAAGCTGTGGGCCTATATCAAGCGGAATGGGCTCCAGGACGCCAAGAACCGCCGGGCGATCAACGCTGACGAAAAGCTGCGTCCGCTCTTCGGCGGCAAGAGCCAGGTCACCATGTTCGACCTCGCCAAGATCGCCAACCGAAACCTCAGCTAGCGGCACCGCCGCGGCACAACAATGGGGCGCTCCCGCTGGAGCGCCCTTTTTTGTCTCAGCCGATAGCCTTCACTATTTTCCTCCGCCTATGGCTGGCGAATACATCTTTACCATGCGCGACCTCAGGAAGGTCGTGCCTCCCTCGCGCGAAATCCTCAAAGGCATCCATCTCGCCTTCTATCCCGGGGCCAAGATCGGGGTGCTGGGCTCGAATGGAGCCGGAAAGTCCACCCTCCTGCGTATCATGGCAGGTGAGGACAAGGATTTCCTCGGCGAAGCCCGGCCGCTTCCCGGTATCCGAATCGGGTACTTGCCGCAGGAACCGCGGCTGGATCCCACCAAAGACGTCCGCGCAAACGTCATGGAGGGCGTGAAGGCGCAGCAGACATTGCTCGATCAATTCAACCAGATCAGCGCACAGTTCGCCGAGCCGATGGATGACGAGCAGATGACCCGCTTACTGGAAAAGCAGGGCAATCTCCAGGAGCGGATCGACGCGCTCGGACTCTGGGAGCTGGACCACAAGATCGATCTGGCGATGGACGCGCTCCGGCTGCCACCAGGAGATGCCGACGTCGCCAAAATCTCGGGTGGCGAAAAACGCCGGGTGGCCCTCTGCCGCCTCCTCCTGGAGCAGCCTGACATGCTCCTGCTCGATGAGCCGACCAATCATCTCGACGCAGAGAGCGTCTGGTGGCTGGAGCGGTTTCTCGCCGAATTCAAGGGGACCGTAGTTGCGGTCACGCACGACCGATACTTCCTGGATAACGTGGCGGGCTGGATCCTGGAGTTGTACCAGGGCGCCGGCATCCCCTGGGAGGGGAACTACTCCTCGTGGCTGGCGCAGAAGGAACAGCGGCTCGCACGGGAGGAGAAGCAGGCCTCGGCCAGGCAGAAGACGCTCCAGCGCGAGCTGGAGTGGATCCGGATGTCTCCCCGCGCAAGACAGGCCAAGAGCAAGGCCCGGATTACGGCGTACGAAGAGCTGCGAGAAGCGAGCGAGCGACAGCAGGAAGGCAGCACGGAGATTCTGATTCCCGTGCCGCCGCGTCTGGGTGACGAGGTGGTGATCGCCGAAGGGTTGACCAAGGGGTACGGGGATCGACTGCTGATCGACGACTTGAGCTTCTCACTTCCGCGGGGCGGCATCGTGGGCGTTATCGGCCCCAACGGCGCCGGAAAGACGACGCTCTTCCGAATGATCACGGGCCAGGAAGAGCCGGATGGAGGAAGGCTGCGGATCGGATCTACGGTCGAGATCGCGTATGTGGACCAGAGCCGTGACATGCTAGATCCGGAGAAGACCGTATACCAGGAGATCTCCGGGGGGCAGGACCAGCTTCAGTTCGGCAAGCGCCAGGTGAATGCCCGGGCCTATTGTGCCGGGTTCAATTTCCGGGGAGCCGACCAGCAAAAAAAGGTAGGCGTGCTCTCCGGTGGAGAACGAAACCGCCTGCACCTGGCCAAGCTGCTCAAGAGCGGAGGCAATCTTCTGCTCCTGGATGAGCCGACGAACGATCTCGATGTCGACACGCTTCGCGCGCTGGAAGAGGCCTTGCTCGGTTTTGCCGGATGCGCCGTTGTCATCAGTCACGATCGCTGGTTCCTCGACCGTATAGCCACACACATCCTGGCATTCGAGGGCAACAGCGAGGTCGTCTGGTATGAGGGGAATTATCAGGAATACGCGGCCGACTACCACAAACGAAAAGGCGCGTCGGTGGACCAGCCCCACCGGATCAGGTACAAGAAGCTGGTGCACTAGCAGGGCGAACAGTGACAGTAAACAGGGAGCGGGGATCTCCCGATCCTACCTGTTTACCGTTCAGTGCTCACCGTTTACGCTTCACCCATGTTGACCCAACAGTCTCGCATTCCCTACCTGCCGGCGCGCGTCGAGGGGCTCGCGACGATCGCGATGAACCTCTGGTGGAGTTGGAGCCGAGAGGCTCGCGCGCTGTTTCAGTCCATCGACGAAGGTCTCTGGCATCGAACCCGGCACAATCCGCTGGAGCTGCTCTGCCGGGTGGATCCCGCTCGCATCGCTGCCTGCGCGAGTGACAGCGACTTCCTGCAGCGCTACGACGACGTCATGCAGCGCATGGAGCACGAAGCCGACTACGGGGACACCTGGTTCGCCCGCAACTACCCCGAGCTCAACAGCCGACCAGTTGCCTACTTCTGCGCCGAATTCGGGCTGCACAACTCAGTTCCGATCTACTCCGGTGGTCTTGGCGTCCTGGCAGGAGATCATTGCAAATCGGCCAGCGATTTGGGCGTGCCTCTGGTTGGCGTGGGCCTGTTCTACCGGAAGGGGTATTTCGACCAGCGCCTGAGCCTGGAAGGTTGGCAACAGGACAGTGACGAAGAGTACGACGTCAGTCTCACACCATTGCTGCCGGTGATCGGCGCCAATCGGCAGCCATGGCTGACCACTGTACAGACGTCGGGACGACCGGTGCACGTACGAGCGTGGCGGGTCATGGTGGGCCGGGTTCCGATTTATCTGCTGGATACCAACCTGGAAGCCAATCACCCGGACGACCGCGGACTCATGAACAAGCTGTACGCCGGCGGGCCAGAGCTTCGCCTCCGGCAGGAATGGATCCTGGGCGTGGGAGGGGTCCGGGTGCTCCGGGCGCTCGGGATCGATC
>DATADG010000012.1:0-9364 GCA_036258655.1 Gemmatimonadales bacterium
CGGGAGACTCACCAGACGACGCGGACCCAGCAGAGGTGGGATCTCGGCGACGGCCATTATCCCTTCAAGCCCTTCGGTGCACCCCGGCGTCCACTGGGGCCGAACCGTGAAGTACTCGATTCGAAGCCGGTAGATATCGCGTAGACATTGCGTCCACTGTGGCAGGTGATAGAAGGAGCCCCGGGCACGGGCGAAGGCTTCCCAGTCGGCGGGCGGCTCAGCTTCGACGACGATCATCGGCTATGGCATGGTAGATGTCGTTGAAGCGTGCAACCGTTGTGTCGGGGGAATAGACCCTGGCCGCGTGTTCCTTCCCTGCCCTGACCAGTCGATCCCGCAGAGTCACATCCGTCAGGAGCCGGTGAATCTGGCGAGCGAGATCTGTTGGATCTCCGTCGCGCGCCAGGAGCCCGGTTACCTCATGCTGCACAATTTCGGGGATGCCCCCAGCGGGAGTACCTACGACGGCTGAGCCGGCCAGCAGCGCCTCTACCAGCGTGAGGCCCAGGCCCTCGGCTCGACCTCGACTAGGCAGCACCGTTACCGTACTGGCTCCGTACTCGTCGGGCATTTCGGACTGAGGCACGAAGGGGGACCAGGTCACGCGCGAGCCGAGTCCCAGTCGCGCTACCAGAGAACGGAGGGATCGTTCGGCCGGACCTTCGCCCAGAATCTTCAGCTGAAACTCCACACCCAGATACCGCAGTTCCGCAGCTGCCTGCAACAGGACATCCACTCCCTTGGAGGGCACCAGATTACCGGCATAGAGGATCCGCGGCGGAGCGGCTTTCCGATGCTGGGCCCCCTGCTCAAATGCGGCAACATCGATGGGCATGGGGGTGACCGTGACATCCTCGGGTAGGTCCGCCAACAGTCGCTTCAAGTCACCGGCTAAAAAGCCGGACACCGCGGTGATACGCCCCGCATGGCGAAACACCTGGGCAGCCATCATTCTGAGTGGTGCCCGCTCCAGAAGCCGAACATCGGATCCGTGACAGGTCAGTAGGTAGGGAACCCGGGTTCCGACCGCCAACCAACCGCCGGGGAACCACCAATGGGCATGAATGACGTGGGGCTGCAGTTGCTGCACCGCCCGCCTGACAGCCCGTTTGAATGCAAAGAGAAATCCGGGAAAGGCCAAAGCGGCGGCTGGGGACCGAAGCGTGCTCTGGTGCAACCCGCCGGTGTAGGCGACACGCTCGAAAGCTTCCGGAGCATAGCGAAATCGGTGCACTCGGACACCGCGCATCACCTCGTCAGTCGGAGTCCCGGCAGCATGAGGCGCAACGGCTTCCATTTCGTGACCCTGTGCCGCAGCCCCTTCGGCAATGCGGGCCACGAACGCCCCCGCAGGGTCGCCGATGAAACGGGGATAATTGTGAGTCACCGTGAGAACGCGAAGACGCCTACTTGGCGTCACACTGTTGGCGGGCGCCACTCAATCCCTGACGTCGTGCTTCTCCAGTCGGGCGAGCTCGCGGGCGAGATCCCTGGTCTCTTCTCGGATGCCGGCGATCATTTCCCCGAGGAAGCCAAAGCCGAAGAGGACGATACCGCTGATCACCATGGTCTCGACCAGGTTGAGCAGAGGCCGGAAACCGATGCCATAGCCATAACGGAGCACCAGGGCCACCACACCGGCCAGCAGACCGATCATGAACAGCACGGCGCCGCCGACCCCAAAGAAGAGCATCGGCTTGCGCCCGAAGCGGAGCTGAAACCACACCGAGATGAGATCAAACATTCCCACCGGAATGCGCCGCCAGTTGAACTTCGAGGTGCCGGCCCGGCGAGGATACAGCGGTACGGGCAGCGATGTAAGGCGGTAGCCGTCCGCAGCGGCGATGACCACCATGTACCGGTGCCAGTCGGGTCGGAGGGGCACGCCGTGCATGACCTCGCGGCGGTATGCTTTGACGGAGTTGAGGTCGGTCACTCTCACGCCGAACAGCCAGCGGCAGAGGCCATTGTAGACGCTCGAGACGAAGGCCTTCTCATATTTTCCCTGCTTGGTCCCGGTCACGATATCAGCGCGATTCTCGAGAATGGGCGCCACCAGCGCTGGAATGTCTTCGGGCAGGTATTGCAGGTCGGCGGGGTAGAAGACGAATACATCGCCCCGGGCCACATCCCCGGCGGACCGGAGGGCATCGGCGATGCCGCGCTGCCGGCGATGAGTGACAACCTCCAGGAATGGGTACTGCCGCTCCAGGTCCCGCAACACCCGTTCGGTGCCGTCGCGAGATCCATCGTTGACGACGATGACTTCGAAGGAGAATCCAGCACTACCAAGGGCCTGCGCACAGCGTTGGATGAACTCGGGGAGATTGTCCGCCTCGTCCTTGGCCGGAACGAGCACGCTCACATCCAGCGTCTCGACCGAGGCCACGGTCATACTCGTTTCCGCATGCGGGCGGGAAGAATGCCGAGCTGATCGCGGTATTTGGCGACCGTGCGGCGGGCGATCTGGATGCCCTGCTCCTGGAAGAGGTGGACGATTTGCTGGTCGGTGAGCGGCTTGGCGCTGTTCTCTTCGCTGACCATCTTCTGCAGCTTGGCCCGAATGGACCGGGCGCTGGCGTCTTCCCCAGAGGCTGTCGACAGCGCGCTGGAGAAGAAGAACTTGAGTGGCAGCACCCCACGCGGAGTCTGGACGTACTTTTCGTTGGTTACCCGGCTGACCGTCGACTCGTGCATGTTGATCACTTCGGCGACCTCGCGGAGGGTGAGCGGCTTCAAATATTCGATCCCCTTCTCGAAAAAGTCCCGCTGCCGATCCACAATGAAGTTCATCACCTTGAGCATGGTCTGGCGCCGCTGCTCGATCGCCTGAATCATCCAGTTGGCGCTGTTCATCTTTGAGGCGATGAACTCACGGTTTTCCGGGGTCATCTTCTTCTTGTCCCGGGCAATCTCCTGGTACGAGCGGCTGAGCCGTAAACGTGGCATGCCGGTGTCGTTGAGAAAGACCTGGTAGCGTCCGCCGATTTTTTCAACGATCAGGTCGGGGATGATGTAGCCATCACTCTGCTCGGAGTACTTGAGCCCCGGCTTCGGGTCGAGACGTGACAGCTGGTCGGCCGCAGCCTGCACCGCCGCAGGCTCAACTCCAAAGCGCTTGGCGAGATCATTCCAGCGATGGGCAATGAGATCGGGAAAAGCCTCGTTCACCAGCCGGTAAGTGAGCGACTCGGTGTCCGCCAGCTCCACGAGCTGAATCAGCAAACACTCCCGTAGATCGCGCGCTCCGGTGCCGGACGGGTCCAACCGCTGGATGATGCCGAGCATCTCCTCGGCCTCTTCCATGGTGTAGAACGGCGGAGAGGACGAAGAGGACGGAGACGATGGAGCGGGCGGAGAGGTCGCGGTTGAAACGGAAACCGGAGTGGACCCAGCCGGCGCAGCGGAAGCGCCCTGCCCCGTGACCATGCTGAAATTGTCGAGGTTGTCCTCTCCGCTCTCTTCGTCCTCTCCACCCACTCCATCCTCTTCAACATGCCCGGATATCAGCTGATTCACCGAGCCGAGGATCTCCTCCAGAGAGGCAGCGAGATAGCCCTCCTCGTTGATGTTGCCGAGGAATTCCTCGGCCAGGAGTAGCTGACGCGGCGTGAGGGTCAGCATTTGCAGCTGTTCCCGCAGATGATCGATCAGGTTCTTGGTTTCGACGGTAACCGGCTCCGTGTACTCCAGCTGCTCGTACTGTTCGCGAGTGCCCCCGACTTCGAAGCCGTTCAGCAGGATTTCCTCCCAATCGACTTCCTCTTCCTTCTCCTTTTGCTCCTTCTGCTCCTCCGCAGCCGGCTGCTCAGTGGTCTCATCTTCCGGCTCGAGCAGCTCCAGGAATGGGTTGGCCAGCAGCTCCTGCTTGAGATGCTGCTGCAAGTCCATCATGGGCATGTACAGCATGTCCATGGCCTGGTACAGGCGCGGGTTGACCCGCAGTTCCTGGCGCAGGCTGGTATGCTGCGACAGCCCGGTTCTCATGCCACCGCCTCGAGCCGGGTCCGAAGCCGTGCCGTAAGCGTCGGTCCCAGATAGAGCTGCGCGACCCGATCATCGTAAACCAACTCGCGAACGGTGCCGGAGGCCTGCACTTTGCCTTCGAACATGATGTAAGCCCGATCTACTATGTCGAGAGTTTGCTCCACGTTGTGATCCGTAATCAGCACGCCGATGCCGCGATGGCGGAGCCCGGCGACGATGGTCTGGATATCGTGCACGGCGATAGGATCTACGCCGGCAAAAGGCTCATCGAGCAGCATGAATTTGGGATCTGTCACCAGGGCTCGGGTGATCTCCAGGCGCCGCCGTTCGCCGCCACTCAGCGAATACGCCTTGTTCTTCCGGAGGTGCTTGATCGACAGCTCGTCCAGCATGCGATCGAGCTGGCGCTGACGCTCCTGCCGCCCCAGCGGCCGGGTTTCCAGAATGGCCAGAATGTTCTCCTCAACCGTCATCCGGCGGAAGATTGAGGGTTCCTGCGCCAGATACCCAATGCCGCTGCGAGCTCGCTGGTACATGGGCGCATCGGTCAAGTCCACACCGTCCAGCAGCACCCGTCCTTCGTCCGGGAGAATGAGACCGGTAATAAGGTAGAAAGTCGTAGTCTTCCCTGCGCCGTTCGGGCCCAGCAGTCCCACGATCTCTCCCTGTTCAACCCGCACACTAACGCGATCTACTACCCTCCGCCCCTTGAAGCTCTTGCAGAGGTCCAAGCCTTCCAGCAGGCTGGCCCTCGTCTGCTTGGGGGTGAACGTCTTAGCCCGCTTCACCGCGCGCCGTGCGGACGCAAGCAGTGCGTCATAGACTGTCTGCCGCTCTTCGGGGCCCGGTCCCCACCACGCCACCCGGGGGCGGATGGTTTGCCAGTATCCCTGAGAGGTGTCGAGAATCCAGCCCTCCGTCGCCAGCCTCGGCAGCACGGAGTCGTTTAGGTGATGCCGGATCTCATCTCCAGAGACCTCCTGGTCAGCCTCTCCGAGTTGCTGATAGCATGCCAGGTATGCCTCTCGATAACTATGTACCAGGTCGGAGTACGCAATGTTTTCACCCGGACCTGCAGCGCGGACAATGGCCGCCAGACCAATGGGGACGGACGGGTCCCGGTCCCCGAGCGCGGCCACCCATTCCGGCGCCGTCATTGGCCTCCCCGTGCGCGCGAGAGCGTGTCCGACCTCGATCGCAACGAATCGGCGGGCGGCAGGTCAGCGGCCTCGAGCTGGATACCATCGACCTGACCCCGGACATCTACGCGGTCCACCCCAGTACGAACGCCGTGCTTCATCGTCATGATGATCACGTCGCCCCGGGCATAGTTGATCGATGGCCGGTCTGGGTAGCGGGTACTGGGATCGAGATGAAACGACTGGGCGTTCTTGCGCGCCACAATACGGTTGAGCGCAGCCCGAGTGGTTTCCGCTGAATCCCGCTGGACGAACTGCGCGACGACTGTGTCACCTCGTATCCAGTCGCGTTGCTTGGTCCGGGTATCGATCGTTCCGCCCAGCCAGGCCGTCCCGAATCCCCGCACTTCTTTGAGCTGCTGCCCCGGGGTGTCCAGCGCCAACGAGTCCGCGCGCATGGCATATGCGGGTGAGGTGGCGTAGGGCCGGGTTGAGTCTCCCCAAGCCAGGGTCTGTTCCAGCCTGCGATTCTCGATGTCAAGACCAATAGTATCGGCAACCAGGTCCCACTCCTTGCTTACCGCATGGGCACTGCCCTTCGCCGTGACATGGGTGAGCTCCCGGCCGTCGAGCTTGAGATCGAGTCGCCGCCCGGTGAGACTGAAGCTGTCCTGTCCCAGGCCCCGCATCAGCGGCATCCCGCCCAGCAGCGTTCCATCGCCCCGCGCCCCAGTGTCCAACCGGAGCGAGTCTCCCCGGGCGGAAAAGTCGCTTCGATCGATGGTAACCTTGCCTCCAGCCCACAGCCGGTCATTTCCCTTGAGACGCACCCGGTCAGCCACAATGATGTATGGCTCACCTGGCCGGCCACCCTGCTCCTGGGTGACATACTCGATTTTCGGCCGGCCGGTCGAGTACATCTCCATGGTGTCCCGTACGCCTTTGACCACCCGATAGTAGTCCAGAGCCGGGCCACTCAGCTTCGAGCCAGTCCGCAGATTGTTGGTCGTCACTCGCCCGCGCGCCTCCCACTTCTCGCCATTCTTGTAGTAGATGCCTTTGTCGGCGTCCATGGTGAGTGTGGAGTCGCGATACTGCACGTTTCCGATGAAGTGCACGACATTCCCGCCGTATGCGGCTACACTGTCGCTCCGCATTGTGACCTGCAGACCACGGCAACTCAGCTGAACGTTGCCACCGGCAAAGTAGTTGGTTCCTTGAGGCGTTTCGACCACGGCGCCCTGCCGGTCGACATTGGTGATCTGAAAGACACACCGTTCGGATTGACCATTGGCGAGTGAAGGCAGAGTCCCGAGTAAGAGGACGGCCAATCCGAGCGAGACGGCGGCGCTGCGGGGCTGCCGGGCGGAAGCAACATACGTGAGAAGCCGGTCTCTTCGATAAAGGCTCCCCCGCTGCCCCGCTGCCCCACTGCCCCGCCTCATTGGCCCGGTAGCAGCATGCCGTCTCCGGTAACGCCGCGAGGACGGTCCGTTACGACATTGCGAAAGTCCGGGTCGGAGCGGAAGCTGTTCCCTTCGAGATGCTCCTGTCCCCGGTCGAAGGTGAAGGGTCGATCGGTCATGATGAGATTAGTGGCATTGTCGTACCGTAGCACCTCGGTGGCGAGCCGCCGGCCGTCGGGTGAGACGACGACCACATTATCGCGGGCCTCCATCGAGCCATCCTGCCACCGGTACGTCCCGCGTCGGGCAGTAAGGGTGGAGCTCTCGGCGCCTTTTAGATCGAAGAAGACAACCTTCACATTGCGCAGCTCCGTGATTTGCGTAGGCTCGTAAAAGTATGCTGTATCGGCCTCGACCCGACTGCGCAGGATTCCCTCATTCGTGACATAATGGGAGAAGCCTTCGAGCACCTGGTCGGCACTGTCCGCTGCCTGAACGGTGGTGGTCGGCCTGACTCCCGAATCCTCGCATGAGAGGGCGGAAAAAGCAGAGAAGGCGGTGAGGACGGAAAGAGCTGCTCGGCGGGGCTGCAGCGCCAGCGCTCTCCTGACCGCTCTATTCTTCCGGGCCATTCTGTCCGCCCTCTCCGCCGTCATTACACCGCCCCCGCTCTCATCAGGTCATGCAGATGCACGACTCCCACGATGGTACCATTGTCCAGCACGGGAAGTACGATCACCCCATGCTCCTGCATCGTGCCCACTGCCGCAGCGGCAAGATCATCAGGAGACGCCGTCTTGGGGGAACGTGTCATGACCTTCGACACAGGACAGTCCAGAAAATCAGGATCCTTTTCCGCGAGGCGCGTGAGATCCCCTGTCGTCAGCACGCCCTGCAAATGCCCGTTGTCGGCCACCATGGCAAGGCCGCGGTCGTGGGCGAGACTCACGACGGCCTCTTTCATGGTGGCATCGCTTGGTAGCAGGCGGCCCGGCGGCAGCATCACGTCACTGACCCGAAGTAGTAGTCGGAGACCGAGGCTTCCCGCCGGGTGACGCTCCGCAAAGTGCTTTGCGAACTCCTCGCCTCGGAAACCCTTCTCCTCCAGTATCGCGATTGCGAGAGCGTCGCCGAGCGCCAGAGCCACCGTGGTGCTCACGGTCGGGGCGATGGCATACGGACCGGCCTCCTCCCGCACGGCACCATCTAGGACCACTGTGGCAAGCCGCGCCAGTGCGGAATCCATTGCCCCGGTGATTGCGATGATCGGCACACTCAGGCGCTGCAACGAGGCCACCAGGGCAAAAAGGTCCTGAGACTCACCACTGTTACTAAGGACGATCGCGACATCGTCCTTCCCCACGATCCCCAGATCCCCGTGCAGTGAATCCACCGGGTGGAGATACGAGGCGGGGGTTCCCGTGGAGGTCAACGTTGCCGCAATCTTGCGGCCGATGAGACCTGATTTGCCCACCCCGGATACGATCACTCTTCCCCTGACGCCGTTCAGCAGCCGCACTGCCCGGGAAAACGAGTCATCGAGCCGCTTTGCCGCCTCGAGAACCTCTGTGGCCTCGAGCTGAAGCACGCGGCGGCCGACTTCGATCAGCTCCGAATCGCTACGCCGCACCAGCCGCATGCTCCGCAAAGTAGCGCTCGAGGATTGTCGCCCACTCTCCTCGGCCACGAAGGAGCGCCTCGACGACCTCCCGAACCGCCCCGTGTCCACCTGCAGCGTGCGTGGTGTACGCCGCTACCTGTTTGACGTCAGGTACCGCATTCGCCACGGCTATGGGCAGTCCCACGCGGCGCAGGATCGGCAAGTCGGCCAAGTCATCCCCTACAAACGCCACTTCCTCCCATCCGATTCCGCGCCGCTCCAGGACCTGCTCGAATGCCGCAGCCTTCTCGGGGCCGGGAACCTGCAGCAGCTCCTCGACCCGGAGCTCAGCGGCGCGAAGCGAGGTGGCTTCTGAGCTCCGCCCGCTTACCCACACAACCGGGAGCCCGGCTGTCTTCAACAGAATCAATCCGAGCCCATCCTGGATATTGAAGCGTTTGAGCTCGACCCGGCCTCCCGCCACTGGCCCGATGTACACACCATTGTCAGTGAGGACGCCATCCACGTCGAGTCCGAGCAGACGCACTCGGGTGGCTTCCACTCGTCCGATCGGAGTCATACCCGCGCTCGTCCCCAGATCTCGAGAGTTTGTCCCACCAGCTCGGCTAGATGCTCGAGCGGCCACTGTGTTGCCGCATCACTCTGTGCCGTGGCGGGATTAGGATGTGACTCCAGATAAAATCCATCCGCGCCCGCTGCCGCTGCTGCGGCCAAGAGCGGGGGTATGAACTCTCGTTGGCCACCACTGGCTCCACTCTCGCCTTGTCCGGGTCGCTGCACGGCGTGTGTGGCATCGAAAATCACCGGTGCGCCGGTGGCCTCGCGCAGCCGGCTGAAGTTCCGCATGTCCACCACCAGGTCGCCATAACCGAAGAAAGTTCCCCGCTCCGTCACCGCGACATCAGAAGCGCCCCCACTGCGGACTTTCTCGGCTGCACCTCGCATACCTTCCGGGTGAAGCCACTGTCCCTTTTTAATGTTGACGGGTTTGCCGGCCCGCCCGGCGGCAATCAGAAGATCGGTTTGCCGGCAGAGAAAGGCGGGGATCTGGATCGCGTCGGCAACCTGAGCCGCCGAAGCTGCCTGGGATGACTCGTGTATGTCCGTGATGATGGGGAGACCGCTGGACGCGCGCGCCTGTTCGAGCACCCGCAATCCCTCGTCCAGCCCGGGACCGCGGTGAGCCTGCAACCGACTCCGATTGGCTTTAT
>DATADG010000013.1:0-3672 GCA_036258655.1 Gemmatimonadales bacterium
GGTCAGGGCGTTACTTGAAGCGTCTGATAGCCTGGGACTCTCTGTGGGAGTGGACGACATCGCCGGGAACGGCCAAGAACCCTTGCGCATCCTGGTTGCGGACGACCATCCGGTGGTCCGCGCCGGGTTGGCGGCGGTCATCGGCAACGAGGCCGACCTGGAGCTGGTGGGACAAGCCGAGAACGGCGAGCGCGCGGTTGCCCTGTACCGCGAACATCGTCCCGATGTGGTGCTGATGGATCTGAGAATGCCGGTCATGAACGGGGTGGAGGCAATTCGAACTATTACCGGGGAGTTTCCGGGTGCGCGTATCCTCGCGCTCACGACATACGAAGGCGACGCGGACATCCGGCGTGCCCTCGATGCGGGCTCGCGGGGGTACCTGCTCAAGGACATGCTGCTCACCGACGTGATCACGGCCATTCGGGCGGTCTGGCGAGGTGAGCGGGTCATTCCGATCGCCGTAGCGACCAAGCTGGCCGAGTTCCCTGAGCGGAGCGATCTCACCGAGCGCGAGCTCGAGGTTCTGCAGCTCGTCGCCCGCGGACTCAGCAACAAGGAAGTGGCACGCGTTATCGGTCGCACCAGCGAGACAGTCAAGATTCATCTCAAGAACATCTTCGCAAAGCTGGGCGTCTCGGACCGGACCCAGGCCGTCACTCTGGCGTTCGATCGTGGCCTGATTCATCTCGACTGAGCTCGCTGCCGCCGCTCGCAGTCAGACTCCCTGGACCCCACCGGTACCAGGGACAATCTTTTCTGATACCAAGAGCAACGGATGCCGATGAAGCAGCACACCATCTCTCTTCCGTGGCGCTCGGCCGCTCAGGTTCTCCTGGGAAGCGCCGCCGTGTTGCTGGTAACGGTCGCCTCTTTTCGGCTGGGGCTGAATGTCGCGATGGCCGTGCTGGGGGATCTGGTCGTCATCGTGCTCTTGTCGCTGAGCGGGAGCTTCGCAGTGGCGGCATTGGTCTCTGTCACTGCGGTATTGGGCCTCGGCTATGTCTTCGTTACACCGAAGCTGTCCGCCGCGGTGACCGATCCGCTCGACGTTGCGGCGCTAATCGTCTTCCTCACCACCGCCCTAGTGATTAGTCGGTTGGTGTCCAGAGTGCGCCAGACGCTGAGCCAGCTCCGGGCGGCCAACCAGGAGCTCGGCGAGCAAGCGCGGCTGCTCGACCTCACGCATGACAGCCTCTTTGTGCGCAACCTCGACGGCGTGATTCTGTACTGGAACAGGGGGGCCGAGGAGCTGTACGGCTGGAGGCGGCAGGAGGTCCTGGGCAAGGTTACTCACGAACTTCTCCAGACGGTGTTTCCGGTTCCATTCCAGAGCATTACGGAGGAATTGTTCCGCACCGGCCGCTGGGAAGGGGAGCTCCAGCACACCCGGCGTGATGGGACGAAGCTGGTGGTTGCGAGCCGATGGTCCTTGCAGCGGGACGAGCAGGGACTACCGACCGGGATTCTGGAGACCAACAACGACATCACTGAGCGGAAGCGGGCCGAAGAAGCCCTCCGGCGAAGCGAGAGCTACCTGGCGGAAGCCCAGCGGCTCAGCAACACCGGGAGCTTCGGGTGGGACGTCGCCGACCCGCACCTGATCTGGTCGGAAGAGACCTTTCGGATATTCGAGTACGACCCCGCACAGATCGAGGCCACTGTAGATCGCGTCTTCGAGCGTATCCATCCAGAAGATCGGCCGGGCGTGCGGCAACTCCTCGACCGTGCGGCCGAGGAAGGCGAGGAGTGGAACCTGGATCACCGTCTTTTGATGCCGGACGGCAGGATCAAACACGTTCATGTGATGGCTCGGCCGGTGCGAGGCCCATCGGGGAGGCTCGAATTCATCGGCGCCGTCATGGACGTAACCGCTGCCAGGAAGGCGGAAGAGGAGCTGCGCCGCAGCGAAGCTTATCTCGCCGAGGCTCAGCGATTGAGCCATACCGGCAGTTGGGCCCGGAACCTCCGGCAGCCCGACGACAGCTACTGGTCGGCGGAGGGCTATCGAATCTTCCGGGTCAATCCTGCTGGTGACCCTGCTCTGGTTCTCCAGGAGATGCGGGAGCGGGTTCATCCCGACGACTGGCCACGGTTGACCGAGGCAGCCAACCAGGCCATTCGGAACAACACTGACTTCGAGGTGAACTACCGGGCGGTGCTGCCTGACGGCTCGGTACGATACATCCACACCGTAGGCCACCCCATCACCAATGCAGCAGGAGAGGTGGTCGAGCTAGTCGGTACGGTGATCGACGTGACGGATCGGAAGCGAGCGGAACGCGCGCTCCGCCGGGCCCGGGAGCGAACCCTTGAGGCGCGGTTTGCCGCGATGCTCGCCGAGCGTACCCGCCTTGCCCGCGAGATCCACGATACCCTGCTTCAGGGCTTCACCGGCGTGGCGCTCAAGCTCGTGGCTGCGACGAACCGAATGACCCATCCGCCGGAGACAGTTGCCGAGTTGCGTGAGGTCATCACACTAGCACAGCAGACGCTGTCAGATGCGCGGCATGCGGTGTGGGATCTCCGCGCGCCCTCCCTCAGCAGAGGCGACTTCCCCGCCGCTCTCCGCCTCACGGCCGATGATTGCGTTCGAGGAACCGGCTTGAAGCTGGAGTACGGCTGCAGCGGGCTCATTAGACCGCTGGATCCAGAGATCGAGGCGGTAGCAATCAGGGTGCTCCAGGAGTCGATTACGAACGTAGTCAAGCATGCGGCGGCGAACACCGTGCGCGTACGCTTGGGGTTCCAGGCTCGCCGGGTGCGGCTGTCGATTGCCGACGACGGTCGGGGATTTACCGTAGATCCCGAGTTCCAGACTTACGGCGGACACTGGGGGCTGCTGGGGATGCGGGAGCGAACCAGCCAGGTGCGAGGAACACTCTCGGTTCACAGCGCGCCGGGAGCTGGCACCGAGATCGTGCTCCAGGTTCCCTACGAAGTCCCCCGTGCTGGAATCGCCTCGCAGCCGCCGTTTCCGGTCGAGCCCAGCCCGCAGCTCGATCCCAAGGCGCTGGAGCCGCTTAACGCCCGCCAGTAGCCGGCAGCTCGAGGCTGCCGGCACTTGAGCCGTGAGATCCAGACTGCTCCACTACACCTGGTCGGGCGGATACTTCGTAAAGATCTTCGCCACGGCCTGGTTGATATCCTTGGTGGCATTTTTCGGGTTAGTCACCGGGAGGCTGAGCACATCAGCCGCCTGTCCCTGCCACACCTCGCGGTGAGTCTTGGCGTCCACCAGTGACACGACGATGGTACCGTCGGTGTAGGTAGTGATGTCGTGCTCCGTTATCGCTGGCCAGGCGAGTCCCCAACGGTAGTAGCGCCAGCCCCAGCCCCGGGCCCAGTCCCATCGCGTGGTGGACACTTCCTGCCTGGTATGATCGACGACGCCGTACCCGACGTAGAGGTCGGCACTCTCTCGCGATGTCTCGGTCAATCCCTTATCCGTCAACTGGGCCTCGACCGCGGACCTCACCCGGTCATCGATCAGCTGGTGGGAGAGACTGTCCGGACTCGACACCATGGCGAACGTGCGGTACTGGGAGAAGCCAGCCTCGGGGTTGTAGTCGGTGGTGACCTGCCGGCCAGCACACCCGGCCACGACGAGCAGGCCGGCTCCCATCAGGATTTTGTTTAGCGTGGTTTGCATGTCCTCTCCTTGAGTTGAAC
>DATADG010000014.1:0-6479 GCA_036258655.1 Gemmatimonadales bacterium
GAGATCGCGAGCGCGGAAGCCGGAGAGCTCGAGCAGCGCTTCCAGGCGGCCCTTGAGACGGAGTCGAGTTACTACGCCGTGCTGGTCAATCAGGAGTTGACGGAGGTAGCCGGAGAACGTGCCGAGCGGGCCCGGCAGGGGCTGGCTATTGCCCGGGCCCGCGTCGCATCAGGAGCAGCTGTGCAGACCGACTCGCTGCAACTGGTGCTCGAGCTCACCCGAGCCGAGGTCGAACGCCTGCGGCAGCGGAACGCACTCCGGACGGCTCAACTGGAGCTGGGTCGACGTGTGGGTGCGTCCGGACCGGTGGATGCAGTACCGCCCGATACAACGCAGGCGCCACAACTGCCGCTCAGCTTGGCCGAAGCCATTCGGGTGGGTCTCGACCAGGGGCCGCAATACAACGCAGCTCGTGCGAACGAACGCTCGGCGGAAGCCGCGCTCCGGGCGCAGCGTGGAGACTACCTGCCGGTGTTCAGCATCGGCGGCAGCCATCAACGATACGATACGCAGCTCTTCCCCGGCGCCTCCAATGTCACCTCGGTAACGTTCTCCCTGTCATTTCCGTTGTGGAACAACGGGCAGCGGGAAATCGAGGTCAGCCGTGCTCGAGTCAACCGCGATGTGGCGCGGACCATCCGTGAGGACCTGGAGCGCGCCGTGCGGCGGGATGTCTCCAGCGCGTACGATGGCTACCAGACGAGCACCGCTGCTGTGGAGTTGGCCAAAGTGGGAGTAACGGTCGCGCAACAGACGTACAGGATGCAGGAGCTTCGGTACCGTTCCGGCGCAAGCACGATTCTTGATCTGCTGGATGCGCAGGTCAATCTCGCTCAGGCGCAAGCAGACCTGGTGCAGGCGCGTTACGACACCCGTCTCGCTCTGGCCCGGCTCGAAGCAATCCTCGGACGCAGACTCTTCACAGACAAGGATACACCGTGAGAGCCATCAAAATCGGGATCCTGATGCTTGCACTCGTGACCGCCTGTAATCGGGCAGAGTCCGCAGGGGAAGGTCCCGGCGGGCCCGGTGGTCCAGGAGGTGGGGGGCCACCTGCCATGCCCGTCGAAGCTGCCACTGCGCTGTCGGACACTGTCATCGATGCTATTACGGCCACGGGTCAGATCGAAGCCTTGCAGTCGATCGAGCTCAGGCCCGACGTCGAGGGTCGCCTGATCCGAATTCTGGTCGCGGAAGGCACACAGGTGTCGCAAGGAACCCCGCTGTTCAAGATCGATGACGCTGAGCTGAAGGCACAGGTTGCCGAGCTCGCGGCGGAGCGAGATCTCGCACGACAGTCGCTGAGCCGTACCCGGGATCTTCTGAGCCAGAAGGCTTCATCCCAGGCAGAGCTGGAGCGCGCCGAAGCAACAATGCGCAGCACCGAGGCACAGCTGGAGAGGCTCAAGGTTCGACTGGACCGAACGCTGGTTCGAGCGCCGTTTGCCGGTGTTCTGGGGCAGCGTTTCGTCAGCCTGGGGGATTACGTCACCACCGAAACACGGCTCGCCCGGCTGCAGACAGTCTCACCGCAACGGGTGTCGTTCACAGTTCCGGAGCGTTATGCTGACCGGCTGGAAACAGGGCAATTGGTGACATTCCAGGTCGCGGCGCTGCCGGGCAGACAGTTCACGGGGAAAGTTGATTTCGTTGACCCGGTTGTACAGCTCCCGGCGCGAACAATTACCGTCAAAGCCCGAGTTCCTAATCCCCGACGGGAGCTCCAGGCAGGAATGTTCGTGGAGGCGCGGCTGGCGACTGATGTTCGGCCCAACGCCGTGGTGATCCCCGAAGATGCAGTCCTCCCTCTCCAGGGGTCGAACTTCGTCTGGGTGGTAGCCGATGGAAAGGCTACCCGGCGCGAAGTCGAGCTTGGCGTCAGAACTCCCGGATTCGTCGAGATCAAGAATGGGGTGGAACACTCCGAGCAGGTGGTCGTAGGAGGGCAGGAGCGTTTGGCTGAAGGCGCACCCGTGCAAACCACGTTGGTGGACCGCCGGCCTGCAGGTGCGTCTCACGAGGACGTGGGAGACGCCCGTACCGCGCCTTAGAACAAGCCGCTCTTGGCCGCAGCCCAGAGCCGGATCAGCCGGTCGAAGCCATCCTGAAGGATCTCCACCTGCTGCGGGCTCGGAGACACCGCCAATGCGGTCTCGAGCTCGCCGGCTACACGCGTCATTTCCTGCCGGCCACCTTTTGCAGCCTCCGCTTTGATCTCGGCCAGGATCGCGGCGATCTTGCGGCGAACCGCATCATCGTCCGGCACCTGCCACAGATACGTTGCATTGTCGCGGCCGGCCTTGCACAGCTGGCCTAGTCGGTCCATCAGCGGCGGGACCTCTCGCCGGGGCGCGGGTTTGGGATCATCGCTCATCGGAGTCTCCCTGTCAGGAACGACAACTGCCCGGCGCTGGTGCAGCGCCGGTTTTGTCGCTTTCCTGCTGATCGGGGTGCCATGCCTGGTCGCTCAGGCGCCGGTGCCGGCGTCCGACCCGGCTGAACTTCCCCGCTTCACGTTGCGACAAATCATCACCGGACGCAACGATTCAACTCTGAAGATCCCGGGCGCGTGGGCAAAGGCTGCCGCCGCAGCTCTGCCCGAATCGATCATCATTCGTTCCTATACCGATGCCGCGTCCAGAAGCGGACTGGAGCCACTTTCGGCTGGCAACTTAAGGGAGCAGCGCTCCCACCATGTCCTCGGGCTGTATCGCCGATCGGAGTTGCTCAGATCTTCTCACCAAACCCTGGAGACCATTAGGGCCGCAATTCCGTCCGACACCACTCGCGCGCGCTTCGATCGCATCTTCCGTCCCCGGGGAGAGTGGATTGTGGACCTGCATGATGCAGCCCTGGCTTGGGCGCGCATGCGGGTTCCCGGCCTGACCCTCGGTGCGACTCGCGTTGCACTTCGAGCAGCTCACTGGTGGAGGCCCAGCGCTTCAGCTGCCCAGGATGAGGTACTGCTCAGGGCATTCTATGGCTTGTCCGTGCTTGCGGCCACGGATTCCAGTGCGTTTGCAGCCGCACGGGCGAAGCTTGCGAGAGCAGACTCGACATCTGCCGAGGCGGCCATTGCTCTCCTGACCGCGTACACCGAGGCTCAGCGGTGGTACGCGAGCGCCCTGGAGTTTTTTCTGCGAGAACCCTGGATCCCCGGGGGTCACGGACAGTCTATTCGGGACCTGGTTCAGGCGGAGTGGCGTGTCCTATCAGGCACTCGAGAAGAGATTCAGCGTCCAGTTATCGAGACCCGCTGGTTCGGTTACCCTCAGGCTGTACCTCAGTACGGCATACCGCCAGCGCTCTTCCGACACCTCGTCGCGGTAGAGAATTCCGCAGCTGAGGAGTGGCTCCAGGAGAACGGCGAGCCCAGCCTCTTGCGCACCCTCCGCTGGTTGCCTCCAGGCGATACCGTTCCGACGACGCTCCGAATCAAATCCGCAACCTTCCGACTGACCAGCGTTGCCAGGCAGGCTCGCGAGAGCCTCAATGGTTTTTTGGAGCCACGGGACGTAATCGCAATCGATCCCGGATACGCTCCCCTGTTGGCACTTGGCGCCGTTGTCCACGAGTGGCAGCACCTGATCTTCCGTCGCCGGCAGCTGGAGCTGTTTGCCAGTTCTCTGGGCAGTGGCCCTCGTTCCATGATCCGCCTTCCTGGGGTGGAGCCCCATCTGGCGGAAGGCTTTGCCGAATGGAGCTCGGAGCGCATCCTGACTCCCGTCACTCAGCGTTGGGCGCTGGTCGGTCTCGGCGAGCTCGAAAAGCGGGCCGATCTAATTCAACGAGACAGGAATGACCATCACGTCCTCGGGTACGGGTTGGTCCGGGCACTGGCGGCTGCGCTGCCAGATGCGAAGCGCACCACCGAGCTCCTGCTCCATAACGCGGAGCAACCGTCGGGCATCCTCTCGGAACCGGCGGTGCAGAAGGGCTGCAGCCGATACCGCGGCGCGCCGGACCGAATACTCACGATGCCACGGTACCGTATGTTGATTCCGGAGGTGACGTTCACTGTCGAAGATGGTTTTCCCGATGTCACGGCCATGCGCATTCTGGTGCCTGATAGTGTCCATTCAACGCCTTAGGTGGCTGGGTATTCTCACCGCTCTGGTGAGCGTGTCGCGGCTCGATGGACAAACAACTCGGCCGGAACGCACCGCGTTTCGGGAAACCTCGTCATATCCCGATGTGTTGGCCTTCTTGGATTCGCTGCAAATGGTTACTCGAGAGATACGAGTGGGTATGCTGGGCACCAGTCCGGAAGGACGGCGCATTCCATACGTCATAGCGGCTCGTCCGCTGGTCCGCAGTCCTGCCGAAGCTCATCGGACGGGCAAGCTGCTGGTGTATCTCCAAGCGAACATCCACGCCGGTGAGGTGGAAGGAAAGGAAGCCGCCCAGATGTTGCTCCGCGATCTCACGGCAGGACGGCTCCGGGGCCTGCTGGATGAGATTGTTCTGCTGGTCGTGCCGATGTACAACACGGATGGGAACGAACGGTGGGGTCCCGGTGAGCAGAACCGCCCGGGGCAGAATGGACCGGCACGGGTGGGCCGCAATCCGAATGGCCAGGGGCTGAACCTGAACCGTGACTACATCAAAATGGAGGCACCTGAGACCCGGGGCTCAGTAGCGCTGCTCAAATCGTGGGACCCCGATCTTTTCATCGACTTGCACACCACGAACGGCAGCTATCACGGCTATGCCCTTACCTACGCCTCCGGATTGAATCCCAACTCCAACGCCGCAGTGGACTTCGTTCGTGATCGCTTGCTGCCCTAGGTGCGACGGCGCATGGAGCAGCGGTATCAGCAGAGAACTTTCTCTTATGGGAATTTCCGCAGTCAGCATCCGGACTCACTGGCCCAGGGCTGGGAGACCTCCGACGCACGGGCTCGCTTCGGTACAAACTGGATGGGCTTGCGCGGACGGCTCTCGATCTTGAGCGAAGGCTACAGCAACGCCGATTTTCGCAGCAGGATCTCCGCCACTTACAACTTTGTGCGAGAGGTGCTCGAGCTGGCCGGTGAACAGACGGCGGCTATCAAGCAAGTGGTTCGGACGGCCGACCGGACCAACAATGACTCGCTCGCGATCCGGTCTCGGCTCGGGTCACCGGTATTCCACGAGGTTATTGCCGAGATCACCGGCGATGCAGGTGAGGGAAGCAATGGATTTGCCAGACGGCAGCGAACCGGCGAATACCGTGCTGTTCGTATGCCGGTGTACGATCGCTTCACCGCGACTCGCAAAGAGGCTCGTCCGGCCGCCTATCTGATTCCCTCGCGTCTCACGGAGATCATCGACCTCCTGCTACGGCAGGGAATCGCCGTCGATGTCAGCACGAGTGATTGGCGGACGCGGGCCGAGGCATTCACAGTGGACAGCATCGCCGTTGGCCCGCTGTTCGAGGGACATCGTACCATCCAGGTCGAAGGGCGCTGGAGCACTCAACCTGTCGACACCCTACTCTCCTCCGGCTGGTACCTGGTGAGAACCGATCAACCTCTCGGCACGCTTGCAGGGTATCTGCTCGAGCCCGCTTCAGAAGATGGAGTGGTAACCTGGAATTTCCTCGACCGGGAGCTGGAGCCACGCGCAGTGTATCCGATTCTTCGGGCCCACAGGCTTCCCCCGGTACCCTCAACCGCGCTGCCGTAGCCGAGGATTGACGTAGTACATTTCCCGAGCGATTGCTATCCATCCATGTGAGGACTCTTCGGTTATGAATGCTGGTCCTGCCGCCCAAACTCGATCACTGATTCACTGGCTATGGGATTGGACCAAGTCGATTGTCGTGGCGCTGGTTGTTTGGTTCTTCCTTCGGACATTTCTGGTCGAGGCCTTCCGCATTCCGTCCGGCAGCATGGAGAACACCCTGCTGATCGGGGATTTTCTCTTTGTGAACAAGGCGTTGTACGGCGCGGAGGTGCCCATCATTCATGCTCGGCTACCGGCGGTCCGTGAGCCCCGCCGGGACGACATTCTGGTGTTCGACTCAGTGGAGGAAGAAGGGCTCAAGGTGGTCAAGCGCCTCATCGGAATGCCGGGCGACACGCTGAGCATGGAGAATGGAGAGCTTTTCCGGAACGGTGAGCGGGTATACGAACCATACGCCGTACACTCCGATCCGACCCGCTCTGAGGACCCCATTCAACGTGCGAAGATGAGGGAATGGCAGCTGCCCTACCTGGTCAACCGCGATCCCGCCACCTACCAGCCGGATCTTCAGGAGTGGGGACCCATTGTCGTCCCGCCGGACTCGTTCTTCATGATGGGAGACAACCGAGATAGTTCCTATGACGGGCGCTACTGGGGCTTCCTTCCGCGCAAAAACGTCCGAGGCAAGCCGCTGGTAGTGTACTACAGTTATGACCCGAGCAGCTGGCGAGCTCTTCCCTTCATAACCGCGGTTCGGTGGGGAAGACTGTTTACGTCTCCAGAGTGAAGAGTGAACAGTGAACAGTGAATGG
>DATADG010000015.1:0-3195 GCA_036258655.1 Gemmatimonadales bacterium
CCCATAGCCTTTCAGCCCTTCCCGCACGGAAGCGGTACGGCCCCCCTCCCAGCACAGTTTCATCTTGTGCCTCTCAGCAGTGAGGCTTCTGTGCGTCAGTCGAGCCCTGGATTCACACTGGTTGAAGTGATGGTGGCGCTCATTGTCCTCACGGTCGGCATTCTCGCGCTCACCGGCACATCGTCGTTGGTCACCCGGATGATCGGCCGTGGCAAGGTCGAGACCCAGGCGGCCCTGGCAGCCTCTCGAAGACTCGAATTGCTGCGTCTGGCCGCGGGAGCAACCAACCCTCGCTGCCTGTCGGCAGACTTCGCGAGTGGTGGACCGGTCACAATGGGTCGGCTCGAGGAATCCTGGACCGTAGCACCGAGCGGCTCGCCACGGCGCGTTCGCGTCACCGTGACGTATCTGACCATTCGAGGCAGCCGCTCAGCCGTGCTCGAAAGCGCAGTACCGTGTTGAGCAGAAGGCAGGGCTTCACACTGGCTGAGCTCATGATCGCTACGGCGGCCATGCTCATCGTGGGCGGGGCAGTGCAGCGGATGCTCCAGAGCGCTCAGCGGCTCAGCCGCGCGCAAGCAGACCAGCTCACCCTTCAGGCCAGCGTGCGTGGTGCCGTGCTCGCTGTAACCAACGAGCTGAGAGAGCTGAGCACCCGGGCCAATGCTGGCGGAGCCCAGAACGACCTCCTGAGCATCGCCCCGGGTGAGGTGACGTATCGTGCCATGCGGGGGACCGGCTTCACCTGCGAGACAGCAGCGCCAGGCCAGATTCGAATCAGCCGCAACCGCTTTACCGGTCACCGAACACCGCAGGCCGGGAGAGATAGTGTCCTGGTGCTTCATGATCCGGAAGTCGACACTGCGACTGCCTGGGTCACCCTGCCCATAATCGGGGTTTCCGGAGCCAGCTCGTGTCCGGGCATCGGAAATCCCAGCATCACGTTGACGGTTCCGGTCAATGACTCGGTCGTGGGAGCTGCCGCAGGTACTCCCGTTCGGATCTACGAAATCATGCAGCTCCGGCGCTATGAGTCCGGCGGCAAGTCATGGCTGGGCATGCGCTCGGTGAGTACTGGTGAGGCTATTCAGCCGCTCTTTGGACCCGTGAGCCCGGACAACGGCTTCCGGCTCGAATACTTCGATTCGGCCGGCGCTTCCACCTCCAGTCCGCGCGCGGTCAGGAGCATCCGTGTCGCTGTCAGAGGCGAACACGATGGCAGGCACGTTGTAGAAGACATGGACGGGCAGAGAGGTGAGCTCGAGCTGCACACGCAGCTGGTGCTGAGAAATGCCCTCTACTGACCGGCGTCG
This sequence comes from Gemmatimonadales bacterium, assembly GCA_036258655.1. Taxonomy (GTDB): domain Bacteria; phylum Gemmatimonadota; class Gemmatimonadetes; order Gemmatimonadales; family GWC2-71-9; genus CAVVWJ01. The sequence goes on from DATADG010000015.1 coordinate 1,314, forward strand.
CCAGGCAGCCGGGGGAATGGCGCTGGCGGTCGCCATCTTTGCCCTCGCAGCCATTGGCGGAATCGTGGCCGGCAGCCTCATGACAGGGGTGCTGGAGCAGCAGAGCGGCAGCAGTGCGCTCTACCTGACGCAGGCGGCCGAAGCAGGTGAAGCGGAACTGTGGTCATTATTGGAGACCGTCGAGACAGGCACGCTCCTCGCTCTTCCTTCCGGCGGTGCTCCGTTGGATCTGGGTACGACATCACCGGTCGCCGGAGTCACCGTCGCGCGACAGGTCTCCCGGTTACGCCAAAATCTGTTCCTGATCCGGGTACGCGGTGTTCGAATCGATGCGGGGGGTGGAACGCTCGCAGCTCGCGCTGCGGGATTACTCGTGCGCGTCGTTCCGGACTCGCTGAGCGGTGAAAACGTGCTCGTTCCGATCCCTCGCGGATGGCTCCAACTGTACTAACTGCCAGAACTTGCAGCACTGCGCGGTTCCTGTACTGCGGTGCTGCATCCCGAGAGACGGCTTGCGAAAGAGAAGATACAGCTTCTCTGGGTGGCTGCAGGGTGCCGCAAATTCCCGGGGTAAATGGTCGTCGCGTAAGCGATTACCAAACTGCAATTTGTGTGGCACATCGGTTGCCCTCCGAGCACCGAGATATCCTGACGCCTCCTTAACCAGCGGACACGTATGGGTCTCTTCGGGCGCAAGGCGACGACGGTGGGCCTCGATATCGGAAGCGGGCTCATCAAGCTCGTCGCGATCTCGCACGCCTCCGGTGGTCCGGTGCTGACCAAGGTGGCGTTCACCTCGATTGCCAACGACGCCATTGTCGAAGGCGAGATCATGGATCCCGGCATCGTGGCCGAGGCCATCAAGGACTGCATGGCGTCTGCCGGCATCAAGAGCAAGCAGGTCGTCACGGCGGTGGGAGGCCGCGACGTGATCGTCAAGAAGATCACGATGGACCGGATGCAGGAGGCCGACGCGCGCGAAGTGATCCGCTGGGAAGCGGAGCAGCACGTGCCGTTCGACATGGACAGCGTGGAGCTCGACTTCCAGATCCTGGATCCATACGGCGAAGGGCTCCAGATGACAGTGCTGCTGGTGGCCGCCAAGCGCGAGCTGGTGGAGCACAAGCTGGCACTGCTGGCGGACGTGGGCCTCCAGGCCAGCATCATCGATGTCGATGCGTTTGCGCTTCATAACGCGTTCGAGATCAACTATCCGGAGGCCATGAACGGCATCGTCGGCCTGGTGAACATCGGCCACGAAACCACCAATATCTATATCCTGGACGACGGCGTCCCGGTGCTGACTCGAGACATCCCTGTTGGCACCCGCCGCTTTCGCGAGGACCTGCAGCGCGAGCGGGGGCAGTCCGCGGAAGAAGCGGAGCGGATGCTCCAGGGCAATGCGTCGGGCGAGATTCCCGAAGGATTTCTCCAAACCCGCACCGAAGAGCTCGCGGTTGGCATCGAGCGGGCGGGTGCCTTTCTCCAGACCGCCACCCGTTCGGCCGGTGGGATCGGCCGGATCTTCATTACCGGCGGCGGATCTCGTATCCCCCGGCTCAGCCGCGCGTTGGGTGATCGGCTCAAGATTCCGGTGCAGCTCGCCAATCCGATCGAGAAGTTGCAAGTGGCCGAAGGCGTCTTCGACACGATGCAGGTCGACGAGGTCGCGCCGCTGCTGATGCTGCCGATCGGTCTCGCTCTGCGTACCGCAGCCTGAACCCGATCCGGAATCCGACACCAATGATCACTATCAATCTTCGACCAGGCCAACGGCGCAAGCGTGGCGGCAATCCGCTCAAGGGATTGCTCGACCAGTTTGCCGCGCTCAGATCCTTGAGCGCGGCAATCCGCTCAAGGGATTGCTCGACCAGTTTGCCGC
>DATADG010000016.1:0-6673 GCA_036258655.1 Gemmatimonadales bacterium
GGATCCGCGTCACGCATCTACAAGACCACTGACGGAGGCGGCCACTGGAAGCTCCAGTTCCAGAACCAGAACCCGGACGCATTCTACGACTGCTTTGATTTCTGGACTCCACAGCGCGGCATCACATTCAGCGATGCCGCAGGAGGTCGGTTCCCTGCGGTGCGAACCCAGGACGGCCAAACCTGGGAAGAGATCGGTGAAATGATGCCGCAACCACTCACTGCCGAGGCTGCCTTCGCCGCCAGCGGCACGTGCGTGACCACTTACGGCGAGAAGCAGGCCTGGATTGCAACCGGTGGTGCCGCGCTCGCGCGAGTCCTCGCGACTACCGATGGTGGCGACAGCTGGCGCGCAACTGCTACACCTCTCGTGGCAGGTCAGGGTGCCGGCGGCTTCACGATCGCCTTTCGGGATTCGCTGAACGGCATTGTGGCGGGCGGCACCCTGGATACTGCCGACACTCGTCCAAGGAACCGGCTGGCAGTCACGGGTGATGCAGGAAAGAGCTGGCAGCTGGTGAGTCCGCCTCCATTTCCAGGCGCGGTGTTCGGACTAAGTTATGTGCCCGGATTCGGGGATCACACCGTAATCGCCACCGGGCCTGGAGGGGCCGCATGGTCGAGCGATGAAGGACGGACCTGGAACGAGATGGACGATGTCAAGAATTACTGGGCGGTGGCCTTCGCCGGGAGTAACGGATGGTTAGTCGGGACTGAAGGGAGAATTCTGAGGGTGGTCTTCCCGACTACTGAGTAGATCACCACGCCGTAGTCGCCAGAGTGTCCTTCGCAGGCTCGATCGATTTCAAATAACTTACCAGCCGCCAGATTGCCTCCGGTGGAAGAGTGCCTCCCCAAGCCGGCATCCCCCGAGGCCGTCCGTAAAAAATCGAATGGTAGATCTCGGCATCAGTGCCGCCGTAGCGCCAACGGCCATCGGCCAGACTCGGACCGACTGCGCCGACCGCACCTCCGCCATGACAGCCATCGCAGTTGAAGGCCGAAAACATTTTACCGCCGTCCTCGGCAGCCTGCTTGTCGTCCTTCAATGGGTTCTGCAGTGCTCCGGCTGGAGGAGTACGTCCGCCGGCTTCGATGTGCTGCTCGTAGCTGACCGCTGGCGGCGCGGTTCGCTGGGCCTCCATCACGTCTGGGCCAAGTGCTGCTGCTAACCACAACACCAATCCTCGGCACGGCCTCATTCTCAGCTCCTTCGCTGCGCTCAGGATGACAACTGCGGTTGCTACAGTCCGAAGATCCAGACAATCCCGCCTTGACTCGTGTGTCTCGCGATGTCGGGCATGAAGCTGGCGGGCGGCCGCACATCTGTCGGGTCGTCGGAACGAACATCGCCTGACAGCAGCAGCCAGTCGCCGCCGAATCCCGCATACACAGCCAGGTATTGCTTCCCATCGGGGGCGCGGAAGGAAATCGGATTCCCGACGACGCCGGATCCCACCTTGAACTTGTAGAGCGGCGCGCCGGTTCGAGCGTCCACTGCCTTGAACCATCCGTCGAGCGTTCCGTAGAATGCCACTCCGCCGGCGGTCGCCAGGGCGCCACTCCAGACCGGGTACGGCTCCTTGATCTCCCAGATCCTCTTGCCCTTGAGCACGTCGTAGGCAATAAAGGCGCCCAGATGTCCGCCCGATCCTGCCTTGTAAGGAACGCTGGCGCCGATGTAGGGCGCGCCCTGGATATACGTCACCTGCGACGCGGCGTAATCCATGCACATGTTGTTGGTGGGGACGTAGAAAAGCCGGGTGAGCGGCGAGAACGCGGCCGGCTGCTGGTTTTTCCCACCTTCCAGTGTGGGACAGATGTCCGTGACGTTTCCCCGGCTGGCGCCGGTGAGCTTGGTGGAGTCCATCTCCGGCCGGCCGGTCTTCAGGTCGACCCGTTTCGCCCAGTTCACTGGAACGTACGGATCCGCGCGGAGCAGCTCTCCAGTTGCCCGATCCAAGGTGTAGACGAAGCCGTTTTTGTCGAAGTGCACCAGCGCCTTCCGCTGCTGCCCCCTCAGCGTGAGGTCCACCAGGATCATCTCCTGCGTGGCGTCGTAGTCCCAGTTGTCATGAGGAGTAAACTGGTAGGCCCAGCGAAGCGCGCCGTCACTCGGACTTCGCGCCATCACGCTTGCCGTCCAGCGATTGTCTCCCCGCCGCTGTTCCACGTTCCACGGCGCAGGATTACCAGTGCCGTAGTAGACCAGATCCAGCTCGTCATCGTAGGAAAGCCAGCCCCAGACCGGTCCCCCGCCGCGCTTCCAGGTCTCACCGGGCCAGCTCTCGAGGGCGAGCTGTGAGCCCCGCTGATAGAAGGGCTTGAAGGTTCCGGGCCGGGCGAGGACGTCGGCATCAGGACCGATGGTATATCCGGTCCACACAACCTTACCGCTCTTCGCGTCCAGACCCTTGACCCAACCGCGGACCCCGTACTCCCCACCCGACGTACCCACAATGACGCGGTCCTTCACAACCAGGGGCGCCATGGGCATAGTTTCGCCCCTTGTTACCTCGGCCACTTTGGTCTTCCAGACCTCTTTCCCGGTCGCCGCATCCAGCGCGACCGTATGCCCGTCCAGGAGGTTGTAGTAGATCCTGCCGTCGGCGTAAAACGCACCCCGATTCACCACGTCACAGCAGGCCGTCCCGATTGACGCGGGAGCGACGTCGGGACGGTACTTCCACCGGAGCGGGTAGCCTTCCCGGGTGAGGTCGAAGGCATACACGACGTTCGGATAGGGAGTGACGACGTACATGGTCTTGTCGACCACCAGTGGTTGGCCCTCGTGTCCACCCAGCACGCCGGTCGAGAAGCTCCACACCGGACGGAGGCGGGTTGCATTTCTGGCGGTGATCTGGGCCAGACCGCTGTACCGAGTCGAGGCATAGTCCTTTGCCGGCATAGTCCACTGGCCGTCTTCCTGGTCGGCCTCACTGCCATCCTGCTGAGCAACGGCCGCTGTGCGGATCGGGGTTGCTAGTGCGACTGCCAGAGTGGCTGCACCGACAACGCTGGCCGACAACCTCATACGCACGCTCCTGTATGTCGGATCGATCACCAACGATCACCAGCCGAGCTTACCTTGACAACCCAACGCGCCACGGGAGAATACCCCCACATCATGGGACCTCACTTAAGGAGCTGACATGAGGGCCACGTTTTTGTTGGTAGGCTCGAGCGTTTTGCTCGCATCCGCTTCAGTTGACGCCCAGCAGCCCCGGATCATCACCGGCCTCAAACAACCCGAGTCGGTCGCGATCGGGCCTGGTGGGAGGGTGTTCATCAGCGAGACCGGCGAGTACGACAAGGCAAACGACGGATACATCAGCGTGCTCGAGGGGGGCAAGCTGCGCCGGTTTTCCGGCGGGCTAGACGACCCCCACGGAATCAAGTGGTATCGGGGACACCTGTTTGTGGCCGACAACATGGGTATGGTGTGGCGCATCGATTCTGCGGGTACTGCTGAACGGTTCGTCGACGCCACTGACTTCCCCCGCAAAATCACCAACTTCAATGATCTCGAAGTCGACGGCTCGGGGAACTTGTACCTGTCGGATAGTGGTGACTGGGAGGGGCGTGGTGGCGTGATTTACCGGATCGGGCAGGATAAGAAGATCTCGGTCGTGCTCACCGATGAGGATGACTGGCGGCTGGTCAGTCCGAACGGTCTTCTCATGGAAGGAGCCGACAGACTCCTGGTCGTGGATTACACCACGGGCATCCTCTTCCGGATCGATCTCAAGGGCCAACCGGCCACAATGGAGAAGGTGGCCACGGGATTCGGCGCGGCAGACGGCCTGGTGCGGGACGCGAAAGGGCGGCTCATCATCACGAACTACGCCGGCCATAAGCTCTATGTTCTAAGCCAACCGGACGCGAAGCCGCGGGAGATCGAGGTTGCCGGGGTCGAGTCCGCGGCGGACCTGGCGATCAGTCCGGACGGTGGCAGTCTCCTGATACCGGACATGAGCGGAGGGAAGCTGGCCATCCTGGCGATGCCGAGGTGAGGCCGGGCGTCATGGGCGGGTGGTCGACAGTCGTTAGTCGCTAGTCGCCAGCCGGCGCATGTCCGAGAGGATCGCTGCCGGGGTCACCGGTCCTCCCAGAAATTCCTCGACCACCTCACGACTCGGCCGCTCCAGCCCAAACCGGAAGAGGCGAGGCGCAATCCAGCGATACCAGCTCGGAGCGCCCATGCGGAATTGGCCGTGCAGCTCCTCCGTGCGGGCCCGGATCGCAGCGATCAGGATGGCGCCCGCGGCGTAATTCATCATGTAGCCCGGCGCATCCACTAGCTGGCCCCGCATCGCCCACCAGGAAAGCTCGGGATGGGGTCGAATCCGGAGGTACTCGTGGGTAATGCCGGTCCATACCCTATTCGGATCGGCGGTGGGGTCACGCTGCATCCTGAGCTCGAACAATGCCCACGACACATCCATGACGATGCCGGCGTATCTGGCTCGGAGCCCGTCGTCCAGCGGCACCGAGTCGCCCAGCCATCGCAGCTGCCAGGCGGGCTCGTACACTTCCAGCGCGATGAAGTCCGCTAGCGCCTCGGTGAAGGGATCGCTGTCCGGCCAATCGGTGAATGCCGGACGAGTTCGAATGGCGGCGATGTGCACTGCATGGCCGGTCTCGTGCAGCAGCTCGTTCAGATTATCCAGACCGCCGGCACGGTAGGTCGCAAACACCCAGGGGACGGCAGGTCGCCACGCCCCATTCATGAACCGGGGGCGCACACCGAATGTGGCGTACGCCACCGGCGTCTTGCCGGCTCGGGGCTCGGTGTCATACCGGATGCGGAGCGAATCAACTGGTGCACCAAGCGAGCGGTACACGGCGGCGTTGATCTCGAAGAGCCGAGCCCGCGGGATTCGTGGACTCAAGGTCCGGCTGGCGTCTCCCGCCAGATAAAACCAGTTCCACGGCTCAACCCCGGAATCGGGCATGCCCCTCTGCCAGGTGGCAAGCATCGCCAGAAGCCAGCGCTCCAGCGAGTCCGGTTGGATACCTGAGGCTCTCGCCTGAATCAGCGACGGCAGTTGCCCATCCTGCTGCAGCCGCATCTCGCGAGCAATGAGCTGGCGATATGGGCTCGCCGGCCCGTTGTCTCCGTTGATGCTGCGCCAGACGGGCTCAAGCGTGCGGAAAAGACGCTCTCGAGCGGACGGGTTTCCGATCCGGGCCAGTTGCCCGAGAACGCTGAGCCGGTCGATGGTGTCCTGTCCCACGACCACATGCGATTGCGCCCAGCCATAGCAGGTGTAGATCCGGGTGCGGAGTGAGTCGAGAGCTGCCTTCGATTCGGAGAAGCGCGACGCGTTGAAGGCGCAGTCAGGGCGCGTTTCAGCTCGCTGGCGCTGAAAGGTCGGCGGGGATAGCGAATCCAGCTCACGCGTGAGGGTTCGCTGCATGATGCCGAATGCGCGGGCATCGTTCGGCTCGAGACGCGCCGAATCGATTATCGCGAGACGCCGGATTACCCGAGATCGCAGCACATTGTGCTTCGATACCAGTCGGGCCAACGATGATCGGCCGGTGCCGTCGGAACCGCCCGAGGCGGTCCATATCTCGATTCGGTCGCGCAGATCCCTGAGATCGGCATAGAGCGACTCGGCTGGAGCCAGTGTGCTACTCGTTGGCGCAGCTGAGCCGGGAGGTGCGCAGGCCCAAACCGGCGCGAGGAAAACTGTACGGGCGAAGGAGCGGAGGTACGGCACCGGAAAAAGATAGCGCCGGCTTACGCCGGCGCCTGTACTTCTGCTTGCTCAAGTCCAAGCTCAGACTGCCACCCGATTCACTCTCGACTCCGCAATCTGAGTCAGCTTCAGGTCAGTGGCTTTTTCCTCATCCAAATTCTGCTGAAGCAGGCTGACGAACTCATTCCGGCCGAGCTGTCGAGCCCAGGCAATGAGGGTTCCGTAACGGGTGATTTCGTAGTGTTCCACTGCCTGCGCGGCGGCCAGTGCGGCAGCGTCGAGAACCTCCGGGTCGCTCGCCTCGTTCATGATCTCTTCCGCTTCCATCACTATGCCGTCCATCGCGGGACAGCTGGCTGCTTTCGGTGACTCACCATGCATCTCGAACACTTGCTCCACCCGCTCGATCTGGATTTCAGTTTCAGCAAGGTGCGTCAGGAACGCCGACTGAAGCTGTGGGTCTGAGACCTTCTCGACCATCTTCGGTATCGCCTTGGTGAGCTTCTTTTCGGCGTAGTAAATATCCTGCAGGGTGTGAATAAACAGGTCATCAAGATTCTTGATTGGCTTGGAGAGTAAACCCATGATCGCCTCCTAAGGTTTTTCTTCGCCGACCGCTGGCCGAGTAACGCCGGCGAAACGGGTCCTTTCTGGAAGACGCATTGTGCCGCGTTTGCCGGCTCCAGACCGTGAGCCGTATCACTCAAAAGAGCAGTGGTCTTCTGTGAGTTGTTGCGCCGCCATACGCCAAAACACATCTTGCGAGCAGCGATGCCCAAGCAGCCTCTCCATCATCGAGCAACCCTGACTGCGCTGGCGATAGCCCTGGTGGCGGTGCCGGTCCCTGCCTGGGCTCAGGGCCTACCTCCAGACCTCGACCAATACGTCACCCGTGTCATGCGGAGCTTCAGTGTCCCGGGTCTATCGGTCGCCATCGTGAAAGACGGAAAGACTCTGCTGGCCAAAGGC
>DATADG010000017.1:0-6709 GCA_036258655.1 Gemmatimonadales bacterium
CGTTTCCTAAAGTCCACCAGTGCCTGTGCGATATCCGGGTGGGTGATCAGGAGGGGAGGGAACATCCAAGTGTCGGAGTCCCAGAAGATGTGCCCGTAATACCCCGCGCTGGAGAGGCCCATCGGCGGAATGCCCAGCGAGGTTCCCGAGTCGCTGCTGCACAAGAGATAGAACAACATCGAACGGACCACGCGCTGAAGCGTTGGGTCGCCGTGGACCTCGATATCAGTCTGCCAACGACGGTGCCACGCGCGGGCATTCTCCCGGGCCAGTGCTGCATAGCCTCGCGCGCTTGCCGCTCGCGCCCGCCCAGCAGCGCGGTCAACAAGCTTTTCACCCTTGTCTGAGGACACGGCTGACGTGATTTGGGAGAACGTATAGCTGGTGCCTCGGGTAGCCTGGAATGTGATCTCGATCAGGGCGGTGTCGCCCGATGCTTTAGTGCGGATTTTGGGCTGGTGCAGGGTCGGAACCCACACCACCTCGGCAGCCTGAGCCAGTGTGGTGGTGCGTCCCACCGGGGTCGACGTCATCGACAGCCGTCCTCCGGTCGTCGTGCGCGATGCATTCCGCGAGCGCACAACCATGTGGCCTGGATACCAGATGTCAGCCGGTCTCCAGTTCGGGTTCGCCTTTTCCAGCGTGGCGAGCGGCAGCCTCTTCGGCTCCGGCCGGCCCACGATCGCAAACCGAACGCCGATGCGTCCGGGATACTGCGGGGCCAACACCAGCCGGGTGGCCGAGAGGGTCGTATCGGCTCTCGATATGAATGTCTGAAGCCGCACCGACATTCGCCTGGAGCCGTCCACCCAGTGATAGCTGGTGCTCGCGAGCCCATTCCGCATGTCTACTGTTTGCTGATATGCATCTACTTGGCTTCGTTCCAAGCGTTCGGAGTCGAGCCATTGGCGACCATCGTACACCGAAATCGCATTCCAGGCGGGGATGCTCACGATTCGGGGAACATCCTCCGAAGCATGCTCGTAGAGGCCGGCCTTGAACGACGGTGAAGAGCCGATTCCGAGCGGCGGGATGACGAGCCCCAGCCGGCCATTGCCGATGAACGGCGAAGGCGTTCGGCTAGGATCGCTGGTGGCGAGATAGAACGTCGAGTCTTGCCCGACAAGCGGCACCGGCAGAGCCGGGCTCAGGAGCCAGAATGCCGCGAGGATGTATCGGGAAATCGAGAGAAATTTCATTGAGAAGTGTGCCACCCAAGCGGGATGAAGGGGGACGACTGACGTCCCCCCTCACCTCGTTCAGGATGACATGGAGCTATGCTATTCGCCCGGCCTTCCCTCCAACGTGGAGCCGCCGCCGGCACCGAAGTCGTAGGTCAGACCCACCAGGACTCGGCGGGGGAGAAGCGGGCGGGCGACGAAGAACTGCTGCACGCCGACGCCGACCAAGCGCGGATTGCCCTCCTCCAGGCCTTTGCTCTGGAAGGCATTCAACAGATCCACGTTGAGTCGTAATCCAGCGTTCGGAAAGCGATAGCTCGCGCCGAAGTTGAAATAATTGTAGGCCGGCAGTATGGCTGGCTCGATCGCGAGATTCCTCTGGACGGCATCCTCCGAAAACCGAGAGGCCACCCAGTGGAAATCACCGACGAGCTGCAGGTCAGGCAGCCCCGGAGGTGAGAAGGTTGCTGCTATGTTGCCCAGGGTCCGGGGTGCGAGAGCCAGACGGAGTCCCCTGCGGTACTCGAGGCTGTCCACCCCGCCGCCCAGCTCCGCCTCCAGGATGGTGGCGCTTCCCTGCAACTGGAGCCCCGAGACGGGCGAGACGATAGCCTCCAGCTCGGCCCCGTAAGACCGAACATCGGGCAACTCCCTGACCTCCCACCTCGTCCCGCCGGTTACCGGATCGAACACGGCTCCCTGGGTGATCTGTTTCCTGAGCTGGGTGAAGAACCCGTTCACGGTGAACGCCACCCGGCCGAGCTGGCTCTTCACGCCGCCCTCGACGGACTGCACCTCGCGGGCATCGAACAAGCTGACCTGGGCCTGCGCCGAGGCGTTCAGGAGATCGTCCAGAGCCGGCATCTTGTAACCGCGAGAGCCGGCGGCGAAGACAGACCAATTGTCGTTCACGACGTAGTTGAGCCCCAGGGAACCGGCCCAGTCGGTGATGTCGTGCTTGAAGTGGCGGAACGTGTTGTTGCCGTAGACGATGTTGTTGAACTCCGTGGTCGGATCGTTGTCGAGATCCACCGGACCCGTGTTCTCAGAGGATTGCACGTAATTGTTGTACTCGACTCGCACACCCAGATCCGCCCGAAGCTGATCGGTCACTTGGATCTCACCGCCGATCACGCCCGACACCACGTTGGTCTCGCCGGTGCCGTTTACGTAGGTGGAGAGGAATTTCCGGAACCCGTTGAAGGTCAGCGTGTCGAGCGCGCCCCCGGTGTTGGTGACCACGTCGAGGAAGCGCGGATTGTCCCGCACATCGGTGAGGACGTCGGTGAAATTCCAGTTGTTCTCCTGGGTGTAGTGCGCGAGATAGCCGCCCACGGCAAAGCTGTGCCGGCCGAACTGCCGTCTGAGCTGGATCTGGTCGTGGATCGCCGAGATGGGCTTGTTCACGTGCCACTCACCCGCGAGTGCCACCAGCCCATTGGTGTTGTCATACGGCAGACGGGCCCCGGTCGGGTCGAAGTGGTTGGTATAGAAAAGCTGAGCGGTCGTGCCGGCAGGAAGCTCGAGCCCGGCTATGTAGTCATCGACCGTCACCACGTTGTTGCCCAGAAGCGCGTTCCACTCTTGATCGTTCTGCATCACCTGCGCGGTGTTCTGGATCCGCCAGTCGCCTGCGAGGTCGAAGGCAGCGTCCACCGTGAACCAGGTGGCATGGGTCCTGAGCCCATTGTCGAGCGGCAGGCGCAATGACCCATCCGGCGTCGGGATCTCGAGGTCGAGCCCTTCCGGCGTGTTCATTGCGCCATAGTTGCTGAAGCCCGGGACATACTCGGGATCATCCGGGTTGGTCAGGGGCAGCGGGAGGATGAACTGGTTGCGGTCGTTGATGTACTTCACCGACGCGCCGATGTACCCGTTGTCGAGCTGGCGGGTGAGGTTGGCCTTGAGCTGGCCCCCTCGGATACCGGTGAACCCCGGGTCGCGAACGCCGTGGTCGTAGCGGTAGAAGCCACCCGCATTGAACCGCCAGTCGTCACCCATCGGTCCGTTGATGTTCAGGTCGTAGCGGGCGTACTCCTGGGTACCACCGGTGACTCGCGTAGTCCCGCCGAACTGGTCGCCGCCGGTCTTGTTGATGAAGTTGACGATCGCCCCTGGTGTGTTCGAGCCGAAAAGCGCCGAGGCCCCGCCGCGTACCACCTCCATCCGCTCGATGTTGGTATCGAACCGGAACAGGTTGTCGGCGTTCATGAAGTACGTATGCATCGTGGGGAAGACGGGCATCCCGTCCTCCATGAACATCACATACTCCACGCCAAGAATGCCGCGCATCGAGATGTTCTGGTTCACCTCGCCGCCCGAGCTCTCCACCCGGGTGAACCCCGGGACATACCGCAGCATTTCGGTGGTGCTCCGTGGGGCTGCCTGTTCGACCTCCGTCGCGGTCAGGGTCGTCACCGCCACGCTGGCATCGAGATTCTGACGGGGCGTTTGCGTTCCGGTCACGACCATGGTCTGCAGCTGCAGCGGGTCGCGCCGGAGGGTGAAGTTCTGGGTGGCCCTGGCGGTGGCAGATACCCTGATCGTAGCCGAATCGGGCCGGAATCCCAGAAGCCTGGCATTCAGGACGTGAGATCCCGCCGGCACTCGGGTAAGGACGTATTCCCCATTGGGCCGGGTTTGCGTACCGAGAGCCGGCCGTTCCAGGTACACCTGTGCGCCCGCGACGCCATTTCCCTCTTCGTCCACTACTCGGCCGGCAATGCTGCCCGTGGGTCCGGGCTCTTGCGCCAGTGCGTCCGTCAGTCGGGTAAAAGGAACGAGAAGAAGGAGGGTGAAAGCGAAAAAAACGAGACGAAGCCTGGGTGTAATCACGGATTTCCTCCGTTCATTCAGTGGATTAGCACCGGCACACCTGAGGGACGTGCCCTGACCACCCTGAGGATCAGAGTGAATGACGAGACTGGTTGGGGGAGCCTTGAAACGGGCAAGGGTCACTCAGACAGATGGTGCCGGAGAACGCGGAGACTGCGCGTCCTGGTGCCATACTGCAACCGAAAAGGTGTTCCGTCAACTGGTGTGCTGCCTGTACGCTGCCGGCTGCGCTATTCCAGAAAGTACTGGATGGTGGAGACCACCCGGACCACCTTGTGGAGCTGACCGCCCTCGTTCACCCCCGGCGCCTGGTCCCGGGGCAGGATCACGAAGACGCCCTGGTTGGCGTGGCGGATCCCGCCGAGCTCGGTGCGGGAGTCGGCAGCGAACTGCTCGGCGGCAGCTCGTGCATTGGCGGTCGCTTCCTTGACCATCGAAGGTTTTAGCTGGTTGAGCCGGGTAAACAGAAATGTGGGCCCCCCGATGCCGAACTCGCTGCTGGACGAGAGAACCACGCCGGCTCCTACCAGCTCGCTGACGCGCTGGCTGGCGGCCAGCACCACCTCGGGCTTGTGGGATCTCACCATGACGGTCTGCTGGATCACGTACCGCGGACCGGCGCGCTCGCCGGGAAACCGGTTGGCGAAGGCATCGGAGACCTCGATACCCTGAAGCTGCACCGACGAAGTATCGATCGCGTTACGAGCGAGGAAGGCGAAAACCTGCCGTGTGTGCCGGGTAATCTGGGCCTGGGTAGCCGCCAGGTCGTCGCCGGTACTCACGTAGCGAAGCGGCCAGAGCGCCAGATCTGCGGGTACCTCTCGCTCCGCCAGGCCCTTGACCTCTACATACTGATCGGCGGCCCGGCCAGTGGCAAAACCATTGCCGATGAACAGCCCACCGAGTGCGATTCCAAGCGCGAGGATTACCGCCGGCACCGCGGAACGCCCATTTGCAGCCATTGTGGCTCCCGATCAACCGAGCAAAGGGGGAACTCGGAACTCAAAACCAGAAGGAGACGTTTCTATACTGTGACCACTGTCGTTTGAGGCGAGGAGGTGACCATGCGGCGAATCATCCTGACACCCAGCACCGATCCGACCACTCCGCCGGCGCCGGACCCGCTACTGATCTTCATCCAACAGGCACAGCTCGCGCTGGTGTACGCCAGCCCGCGTTAGGCGCTCGCGTTAGCACTACTCGCTTCGCTAGTGCTTAACGGATGCCCACCAGCCCTCGGCACGACTCGATCAGTTTGGCCGAATCGTAACCGACACCACTCTTGAAGACTGTCGTCACATTGCGAATCTCTGCAGGGCGAGTAATGGGATCACCCTTGATCACCACGACATCCGCGAGCTTGCCCGGAGTCACGCTCCCCAGCCGCTTGTCTTCGCCCAACACGATCGCGCCGTTCAGCGTCATAATCCGGATCGCCTCTACCGGCGTAAAGCCGGCTTCGATCAGCAGCTCGTAGTTGCGCTGATCTCCAAACCCCGGGAGGGCGCCTCCGTTCCCGGTCGGGTCCACTCCTGCGGCGAGCAAACCACCGGCGCGGACAAACTCCACCTCGAACTCCTGAGCCTTTCGAAAGATCTCAGGTGAAATGGCGAACGCTCCCGGCTCAGCCAGCCGCGCCCGACTGGTGAGGTACTCTGTCCGGACCTCCGGAGCCATAGCATCGAGGACGCGCCGCTCCAAAGGCGGCCGGTTGGGTACAAACAGCTCGTAAACCGGCAGCGTCGACGTCATCGGCACCTTGTGGGACACCATCTCCTGAATAGTCGTCCGGGCAGCGGCGCCGCGAGTGTCCAGGCTCGCGAGCTTGGCCAATGCATCCGGAGGGCACATATCGGGCTCCTTCTCCGGATCGAAATCGGTGTTGACGAAGAGCCCATGCTCCAGATTATCAATCCCAAGCGCGACTGCTTCGCGGAAGCTCACCGAGCACAAGTGGCCAGTGACTTTCACGCCCCGTTTGTGCGCCTGCTTGATGGCGGCGCCAAGGACCTCCCGACTCACCTCGGTGTAGAACTTGAGCCAGGTGACACCTTCCGAAGCCCAATAGTCCACCACCCGTCGCACGGCCTCGACGCTGTTGACCTTGTGCATGCTGCCGTCGGCATGACCACCCGTGAGGTACGGCCCGGCGACGTGCATCCTGGGCCCCACAGCCTGGCCCGCGTCAATGACTCGGCGGAGATTCAACTCGGCATAAGGGGAGTAGGACCCCGTGGTCCGGATTGTAGTGACACCACTCCCCAAATACAGCCGGGGCGCGGTCGCATTGAGCTGCACCGATCTGATGCTGGTGGTATAAAAGGTGTGGTTGTGGAGCCCGACGATTCCCGGGATAACAGTATGCCCCATCAGGTCCAGCGTCTTCGTTCCCGCCGGCACCTGGATCGAGCTGGAAGGACCTACACGTTCGATGCGGCCATTCGAAATAAGAATGGTCTGATCGTCGGCCGGTCGAGCGCCCGTACCATCGACGACTCGCACGTGAACCAGGGCTACTGATGGCGCGTCGACACTCACGAACTGTTTCACCTCATTGGACGGTGCTTGGGCCCAGGCGGTGCTGAAGCCGGAAAAGGCGGAGAGGGCGGATAAGGCGGAAAGGAGAAATGAAATCGAGAGCCGCACCTCGGTGAAGAATCGAGGATCAGGTATATCGCAACGAGCCTTACGCA
>DATADG010000018.1:0-4910 GCA_036258655.1 Gemmatimonadales bacterium
CGCTCACCGTATCGGGCGCAACCCGTGTCTGTCGGCCGGAGTTCCGCAAGATGAGGAGATCGAGAACGCCTCGCGAGCCGGTTTCAGTGGGCCTGGTCAGCACGAAATGCCTGGCTTCGAGCACGACCGGTGCAGTGCTCGAGGTGTCATATACCACGATGTGGACGTCGGCGTCGTCGCGCGCCGGGTTGGTCGCTACGGGCTGCGAGAAATATTCGATGCCGGCATAGCGTGCGCTGGCCAGGTAAAAGGCGGCGGTATCCGCGCGAAAGGCAAAACGAAAGCGGCCCTGCTCATCGGAACGTGTTGAATCAATCGGCCCCTGATTGCTCTGGGCGACACGGTGCAGAATGACGCGAAGGTCTGGTATCGGACTGATGGAATCTGCCCCGACTACACGGCCGGTGACGCGGGTAGTCTGGGATAGGAGCGAGACGGGAAAAGCGGAAAAGACGGAGAGGAAGAAGAAGACGGAGAGGACGTCCTTGCTACTACGGATTGAACTTTCCGAAATCCTGCGGGTCCATCTTTTCGAGATAGTCCTTGAGCTTATCCGCTTCGAGCGAAGGATTGGGAGAGGGCTCGTCGGTCTCGACGCCACTTTGGTCCAGGAGCTGGTCACTGGTAAAGATGGGCGCCCGCATCCTGAGCGCCAGGGCGATGCTGTCAGAGGGACGAGCGTCCACCTGAAACACGTGGTCGTCCCGGCGAATCAAGAGCTCGGCGAAGTAGGTGTTCTCCTTCACTGCGCTGATTACCACGCGGCGAAGGTCACCCCCCAGTCCCACCAAAATCTGCTTGAGGAGATCATGGGTGAGTGGGCGCTGCGCCTTCATTCCCTGCAGCTCCATGGCAATCGCGCTCGCCTCCGCCGGCCCAATCCAGATCGGCAGTACGCGCGACCCTTCTTTCTCCCGCAGAATCACGACCGGCGTGTTGGTAGTCCGATCGAGACCAAGGTGCGCCACTGTTACTTCAATCATCACGCACTCGTTCAGGTACCGGCATCCCAGCTCGCGAGGTATTCCACCTGTTCAGCCGTGAGCGTATCGATGCTGATCCCCATGCTTTGGAGCTTGAGCCGAGCGATCTCCTGGTCAACGGCAGGCGGCAGCCGATGAACCGACTTGCTCATCTTCCCGGCATCCTTGGACAGCACTTCGGCCGCGAGTGCCTGATTGGCGAAGGACATATCCATGACGCTGGCGGGGTGCCCTTCGGCAGCCGCGAGATTGATCAGCCTGCCTTCTGCGAGCACCATGATCCGACGGCCTTTCACCACAAACTCCTCAACCATGGCGCGGACATGCCGCCGCCCGCTCGCAATGCGGGCGAGTCCCTCGAGGTCGATCTCCACGTTGAAGTGACCCGAGTTGCAGACGATGGCCCCGTCTTTCATGACGCTGAAGTGTTCGGGCCGCAGGACATTGATGTTCCCGGTCAGGGTCACGAAGAGATCGCCCTCCGGAGCGGCTTCCGCCATCGGCCGCACCTCGTAACCATCCATTCTCGCTTCGAGAGCCGCGAGTGGATCGACCTCGGTGACGATGACTCGGGCTCCCCCACCACGCGCCCGACTGGCCACGCCTCGCCCACACCAGCCGTACCCCGCCACCACGACCGTGCTGCCCGCCAGCAGGATATTGGTCGCCCGCACGACTCCATCGAGTGTCGATTGCCCGGTTCCGTACCGGTTGTCGAACATGTGCTTGGTGTTGGAATCATTTACGGCAATGATGGGGAACTGGAGTACGCCTTCTTTGGCCATTGCCTTGAGGCGAATGACGCCCGTCGTGGTCTCTTCGGTTGATCCCCGAACCGCACTCACCAGCGCCTTCCGCTCTGCGGACGACAGATTTTCAACCCAGCGCCGGATGGGCGGCGCGAGATCGTCCAGCCGATTGAGCGCGATCATGTGGATCGATCCCACGAGGTCCGCCCCGTCGTCCTGGGTCATGTGAGGCCCGAATGCCAGAGCCTGGGCAATGTGGGTGTAATAGGTTTCGTGGTCTTCGCCTTTGATGGCGTAGACATGGACTCCGTGGTCGCGGACGAGGTGTGCGGCTACATCGTCCTGGGTCGACAGGGGATTCGAGGCACAGAGCGCGATCTCCGCGCCCGCGGCTCGAAGCGTCTGCATCAGATTAGCCGTTTCGGTGGTCACATGCAGGCACGCCGAGAGCCTGATCCCATCGAGCGGCCGCTCCTTGGTGAACCGAGCCCGGATCTGTCGCAGGACGGGCATGGAGCGTTCGGCCCATTCGGTACGTCGCCTGCCTTCGTCGGCGAGCCGAATGTCTTTGATATCGTGCTTGGCAGCTTCAGTCTGAACGGGCATGTGCTCCTCAGCGGGCGGCCGACAGCAGGTCTTTTACCCGGTCGGGCTGCTCCCAGGTAAAGAGATCAACCTTCTTGCCGTCGTAATTGCGGGTCTTCGGTTGGCGGCCAAAATGGCCGTAGCTCGCGGTTGGCCGGTAGATTGGACGCTTCAACTTGAGTGCATCGATGATGCCTTTCGGCGTCAGGTCGAACACCTCCTGCACCATCTTCTCCAAGGTACTATCGGGCAAGGCTCCAGTGCCAAAGGTCTGCACCAGTACCGAAACCGGCTGAGCGATCCCGATGGCATACGCTACCTGCACTTCACACCGCTTGGCCAGCTTGGCCTCCACGATGTTCTTGGCGACCCAGCGCGCGGCGTAGGCAGCCGAGCGATCGACCTTGGATGGGTCCTTCCCACTGAATGCTCCGCCGCCGTGGCGAGCCATGCCGCCATAGGTATCCACGATGATTTTGCGGCCGGTCAGGCCGGCGTCGCCGTGCGGCCCGCCGATCACGAATCGCCCGGTGGGGTTGATCAGGAACTTGGTCCGCTGGTGATCCAACCCGGCGTTCTCGAGCACTGGCCTGATCACCTCTTCAACCACCGCTTCCCGGATCGTGCTGTGAGCCAGCTGCCGGCTGCCATTACGTTCGGCGTGCTGGGTGGACACAACCACGGTACGGACCGCGACCGGCCGGTCCCCTTCGTACTCCACAGATACCTGGGACTTACCGTCCGGCCGGAGCCATTCGATCCGTGGGTGCCCGTTGAGGCCCTTCCGCACGGCTGCCAGACGCTCCACGATCCGGTGGGCCAGGACGATGGGGAGCGGCATCCGTTCGCGAGTCTCGTCGGTAGCATAACCGAACATCATGCCCTGATCGCCGGCGCCCTGTTCCTTCTTTGCGTCGGCATCGACGCCCATGGCAATGTCCGGAGACTGTCGGTCGATAGTGGTGAGCACCGCACAGGTTCGACCATCGAATCCGTAGGACGCGTCGGTATAGCCGATCGACTCCACCGTCTCACGAACCAGGTCAGGGATATGGACATAGGTCGTCGTGGTGATCTCTCCCGCGACCACTGCCATGCCGGTCGTGACCAGTGTTTCGCAGGCTACCCGTCCGGCAGGATCCTTCGCCAGAATTGCATCGAGAATGGCATCAGAGATCTGGTCGGCCACCTTGTCCGGGTGCCCCTCAGTAACCGATTCGGACGTGAAGATGTGATGCCTAGGACCAGCCATGGACCAGGGGTCTCAGGAGAAAGGGAGCGTGCAACTTAGGTATTGTCGGGGCGCCGCGGGGCTCACCCGGGGGGCAAGCTAGCGACGCGACCACGGCCAGGCAACGCCGAGTGCGGGTCCAGTAAACGGATATCGATGTACTGGCCCACCACTTCGCGAAGCATGGTACTGACCTCGGCCGCGCTCCGGGCGCTAAGGGCAGCCGCTGCGGCCTGTCGGGCCGAATCTTCGGGGACCGTACGCACCACCCATTTCACCAGCGGCAGCGCAGGAGGTGAGACGCTGAGGCAGTCATACCCCAAACCGAGCAGAAGCACCGCGCTGAGCGGCTCCGAGGCCATTTCTCCACAGACGCTCACAGCAAGACCCGCGCCTTTGCCAACCTCGAGCACCCGCTGCAATTGTCGAACAATGGATGGATCGTGAGGGGTAAATCGGTCCGCCAGCCGGGCGTTGCCCCGGTCGACGGCCATGGTGTATTGAGTAAGATCGTTGGTACCGACGCTGAAGAAGGCGCTCACTTCGGCCAGCCGGTCCGCCATCAGGACGGCAGCAGGCGTTTCAATCATCACCCCGACGGGCACCGAAGGTGCAGCACGGACGCCATCCCGCTGTAGCGCCCGAGCTTCTTCCATAACGATCTCCCGGGCTTCCTGAACCTCATGCACCGATGTGACCAGTGGAAGCATCAGGTGCAGGTCATGCGCAGCAGCGGCCCGGAGCACTGCGCGGACCTGGGGACGAAACACCTCCGGCTCGTCGAGACACACGCGGATCGAGCGCCAACCGAGGAAAGGATTCGCCTCAACCGGAGCCTTGAACGAGGCTGGAAACTTGTCCCCTCCCAAATCGAACGACCGGATCACCACAGTGTGCTCCGGAAACGCCAGCGCCACCCGGCGGAAGTAATCCGCCTGTTCGTCCTCGGTTGGGAGGCTCGCGCGACCGGTCAGCAGGAACTCGGTCCGGAGCAACCCGACACCCTGAGCCCCGTGGCGCAGCGCAGCCTCGATTTCCTCGGGGAGGTCCACGTTTCCCATGAGCGTAATGGGCCGGCCTGACGGCGTGACTGCCGCCTGGCCAACTACAGCTTCGAGCTGCAGCTCGAGCCGGTGCCGCCGGCTGACCTGGACCTTGGCCTCTTCGAGCTCATCGCGGTTCGGGTCCAGCACAATCGTACCGCTCTGACCATCCAGCAGTAGGACCGTCCCATTGGGAATGGCTGCCAAGGCCCCGGATGCTCCCATGACTGCAGGAATACCGAGCGAATGAGTTAGAATGGCCGCGTGAGCTGTGCGGGTACCTTCTTCGCTCACCAGACCGACAACGTGCTCGCGATCG
>DATADG010000019.1:0-17124 GCA_036258655.1 Gemmatimonadales bacterium
GCAGGTTGTTGGGCACAACATCGGCTTGGTCCGGGAGGCCGGTGTGGAAGAGATCCGGGTGCTTCTGCCCTCGGACACTGGGATCGGCGAGGTATCTCTCTCTTTATGCAGCGCGCCCGAGGTGAACCGGCTCGAGATAGTGGGTACGCGGGGCCGCATCACTGCCGACTGGCAAATGCTGACTGTCCTTACGACCAGGACGAACGGCTTGCCGTCGGCGGTTTCCCGTTTCGGCGGAAACTTCGCCACTGCCTTCGATCTGACCAGCGCCGGAATCCGCACGCTCTGGGGAATTACAACCGGCAAGGTAAAGCGGTACCAGGGACTCCGTACGATTGTCGAGCAGTTCTATGAAGCACTCCGCGCCGGAGCGGCTCCCCCCGTATCGCCCGAGGAAGGACTCCTCAACGTTCGCCTCATGGATCAGATCAGGGAGGCCTGCGGCGGAGTACAGAAACAGCGCCCGCTGCCGACCGACGGCCCAGCGACCCCGCCCAGAATCCTGGTAACCGGTGCGTCGGGCTTTCTGGGCGGCAGGCTGGTCGAAGTGCTGTCAGATCAGAAGACGGCGGTCCGGGCTACGACCCGACTCCTCTCGCGCGCTCGGCGGTTGCCCGGGGTCCAGTGGGTCCAGTGCGATCTCAATGAGGAAGAGAGTCTCCGCGGTGTCCTCTGCGACATCGACACCGTGTTTCACTGCGCTGCGCTGTGTGGTGCGCCTGGCTCTCTTCCGGAATATCAGGACACGAATGTCGAAGGCACGAAACGTCTGCTCCAGCTCGCCACTGAATGCGGGGTTCGGAACTTCGTGTACGTGTCCTCCATGTCGGTCTACGCCGCTCAGCGCGAGGACGGTCCGCCGCTGGATGAACGATCGCCACTGGAGCCACGTGCCGCTGAGCGGGGCTCCTATACCCAAAGCAAGCTGGCCGCTGAAACTGCGGTACTGGAATACGCCCGGCACCATCGCTCTCCGCGGATTATCGTGCTGCGGCCGGGAACCATCTATGGACCCGGTGCCAAGCTCCCTCTCGGCCGATTCCAGCTTCCTTCGCCGAGCTCACGGCCGATTCTCGCCGGCAGCCGCCGCATACCTGCGGGGCTGGTGTATGTGGACGATGTAGTAGAGGCGATGCTGGCGGCCGCGAGGAATGGCGTGCCGTCCGGCAGCGTGTACAACCTGGTCGACCGGGCAGAGTGCGATCAGGAGGAGCTCGCCCGCACGTTGGAGCAGGTGAGCCAAGGGCGTATTCGGCCGGTTTTCGCTCCATACCCCCTGGTATGGGCGGCGATGCTCGCCGTCGATCTACTGTCCCTCGCACGCTCCAAGAGGCTGGGAACGGCCCGTTACCGACTGCATCGCACATTGGCACCGATGCGGTTCGATTGTACGGCGGCCCGGAAGGATCTGGGCTGGCAACCCCGCGTTCCTCTCGCCATAGGTCTCGCGAGGACACTGCATCATGATGTCCATCCGGCGGTCGGCGCATGAGGCGGGCTCAGCAGCGTCGTGGTCGCCCGCTGGTGGCGAGTCTCGGCTACCACGACGTCACCGATACGCCGGCTGAGTCCGGCTTTCAGCGGGACGGTGCCGTGGCGTACAAGCTCGGCGTTGCCCAATTCGCCCATCAGCTGGACTGGATAACAGCAGGACGGCTGGCG
Organism: Gemmatimonadales bacterium; assembly: GCA_036258655.1. GTDB lineage: Bacteria > Gemmatimonadota > Gemmatimonadetes > Gemmatimonadales > GWC2-71-9 > CAVVWJ01. The sequence goes on from DATADG010000019.1 coordinate 1,663, forward strand.
CCAAGTCTGGTGACTGACATCGACCTGACCAGGCCCGGGCGGCATCTGCTGCTCACGTTCGATGACGGCGGCAAGAGCGCACTGACTATCAGCGAGGAGCTGTCCCGCCGCGGCTGGCGGGGGCACTTCTTCATCACCACCGGTCTCATCGGTCGGAGAACTTTTCTCAGCCGCGAGGAGATTCGCGAGATTCGGCGGCTCGGGCATGTAGTCGGAAGCCACTCCCACAATCACCCCGACATCTATCGCGAGCTCACCTGGGAACAGATGGTCGTCGAGTGGCGCAAGAGCTCTGATATCCTGGCGCAGCTACTGGGTGAGCCGTGCTGCACGGGTGCAGTACCGGGAGGCGAGATCTCGGACAGGGTCTTCCGTAGTGCCGGCGCCGCCGGACTGCGCCACGTCTTCACCTCTGAGCCCACCCTCCGGCCCCGGGTTGTCGGCGGTTGTTGGGTGCTGGGCAGATTCTGCGTGAAGCGCTCGACCACGCCGGCAGATATTGCCCGATTAATCAGGTTCCAGGGCTGGACCCGCAAGCTTTTGATCCGGAAGCTCAGGACTGCTGCCTCCAGAAGCCTGCCATCCCTCCATCGTTTGTATGTAAGCCGGTCCACTCAGGAATGGCTGGAGCCGATTCAGTGATCGACCTGAGGGCGTCCACCGCCATCCGGATCCGCGAACTGGCCCCCGACGCGGTGTGCGGCTGGGACCAGCTGGTCCGCCAATTCAGCAACCATCGTGTGGTGCACACGCTGGCCTGGGTTCGCTCGCTCACCGCCGCCGGCTTTGGCCGCTCTGTCTTCCTGATCTTCGAGAAAGACAATCAGATCGTCGGGTGCATGCCTGGTCTCCTGAGCGAGATCGGACCTCTCCGCCTGTTCGGATCGCCGCCGCCGGCGAGCCAGACAGTGAGTATGGGGCCGCTGTTCCATCCGGGCCTAGTCACCACATGGGAACTGATGGAAGCGCTCGTCCCATTCCTCGAGGTCGAGCTCGGCGTCCATCATATGGAAATCATGAGTCCTGACCTGGACCCCGCCAGCATGGTGGAATTGGGCTTCCGTGGGGAGCCATGGCCTACCTATCGGGTCCGGTTGTACCCCGAGGACCAGGCGCGATGCCTTCGCGGCTTCCGGGAAAGCGCGAGGAGGAACGTCAACCGCGCACTCAAGCTCGGACTGCAGGTTCGATTCGAGTCGAACGAGAGTTTTGTGGACGAGCACTATGACCAGATCGTGGAAGTGTACCTCCGCGGTGGCCATGCCGTGAATTTCAAGCGGCAGCGCGTGCTCGAGTGTTTTCGACAGCTGCGCGACAGTGGTAACCTCCTCGCCGTTTCCGTGACGCTGCCGGACACTGCGACCGTCATCGCCACGGGCATGTTCACTATCGAGGGCACCGAGCTCCTGCTCTGGACCTGGGCCCACCGGTCGGAGCATCGCTGGTACCGCCCGACGGAGTTGATGACCTGGCGAGTGATGCAGCGGGCGATGGAAGCGGGTTGTCAAACGTTCGACCTGATGGGGCTGGGCGAGTTCAAAACCAAGTTCGGAGCTGAGCTGGACAATCGAAAGTACCGCTGGGTGAGGAGTCGCTACCGGTGGCTGACCGGCATGCGTGACCTGGCCGCCAAAGGGCTGCAATGGCAGCAGTCGTTTCGCGGGCGCCTGGGTCGTTGGCGGGAGCGCGTTTAATGCGGCGCCTTCGAGTTCTCCTGATCGGTGAAGAAGCAGCGGCCGTGCAGAGTCTCCGGATGCTAGCTGGCTCTGTCCACCAGGTAGTCGCAGTGATGACTCGCGGAGTGGGAGTGAGTGCTGTCGGTGCCACCGTGGCGGGCGTAGCGGCGCGGTTGGGGTATCCGCTCTGGGCGGCTCGCAAGAGCCAGGAGAACGGCTTCGCCGAAATGGTCCAGCGTGAACAGGTGGATATCCTGTTGAACGTCCATGGACTCTATGTCCTTCCCGCCGACGTAGTGGCGGCTCCTCGAATAGGGAGCTTCAATCTCCATCCCGGCCCGCTGCCTCGGTATGCCGGACTCAACGCTCCCAGTTGGGCGATCTACCACGGCGAGAAGACTCACGGTGTAACGCTGCACTGGATGGACAGCGGGATAGACACTGGACCGATTGCCTTTGCGGCGGGGATGCCGGTAGATGAGGATGAAACGGGCCTTACTCTGAACGCGAAGTGCGTCCGAGCGGGTCTGCCCTTGCTGCACGATTTGCTCGCGGCTGCCGCCAAAGGTGAGGTACCGCGGATCCCGCAGCCCGTCGGCCCACGCCGCTACTACGGCCGGGAGGTGCCGCACGAGGGGCGTCTTATATGGACTGAATCTGCCCGGCGGATAATCAATTTCGTTCGTGCGTGCGACTTTGCCCCTTTCATGTCGCCCTGGGGATTGCCACGGGCGTACCTCGCCGGCCGGGAAATCGTCGTGCTCAAAGCCAATCCCAGCGGAGAAAAGAGCGATGCTGCCCCAGGTACTATTGGGCAGCGCATCGGCAGCGACGTCCTCGTTGCCGCACGAGACGAATGGGTCCGGGTTCGCCGGATCCAGGTCGGCAGCTCTACGTTCCCCGCGGCCGACGCTCTTCGCGAAGGCGAGCGGTTCGCCGTTCCAACCCGGATAGAGGCCTCCACAGCCGTTCGTTAGAGCCGCGGCTCTCCAGCTGACGTCGTTCCAACCTTCGATGCAGGGCATGCCGCTTGCCCTTTCAGGCAGGTAGCCGATGGCGGCGGTGCTCGAAAACGACTCCGCGGCCACCCCTCGCAAGATCCTTGATGCAAGAATTGGCGCGCTGAATGGTGCCCGACGTGGTTTTGGGCGGCAACCGCTGTTGCGCAGCTCTGGCGCCGTGGCTGACAAGCAACAGCTACGTGAGAAAGGTGTAGCATGTCCAGCCCCTCCTGGTATCCCCGGATCCTGCTCTGCTTCTTCCTCGCCACAACCGTCTCGCTTGTCGCCGCCTGTGGCGAGGGCGGCCCGGTCGAACAATCAGGACCGGCAGAAATCATTCTGGCGGCTGGTAACATCGCGACCTGCGGAACGACCAACGACGAGGCGACCGCCGCGATTCTCGATACCCTGCCGGGCACGATCTTCACGCTGGGGGACAATGTCTCGGATGGCTCTTTCGAGGCGTACACCGAGTGCTACGCGCCGAGCTGGGGGCGTCACAAGGCTCGTACATATGCCGCTCTCGGTAATCATGAGTACCGCTCGGGGACGGCAACCTCCTCCTTCGACTACTTCGGTGATCGGGCCGGACCGCGGGATCTGGGATACTACAGCCTAAATCTGGGCAACTGGCACATCATCGTGCTGAACCTCAACGATGTGACTCTCGGCGAGTCCATGCCGTTCGCGGGTTCTGCGCAGGACCAGTGGCTCCAGGCTGATCTCGCGGCGAACACCAAAACCTGTGTCCTCGCGCTCTGGCACAACCCGCGATTCTTCTCCTCTAATACCATCGGGTGGACCAGCAACGCCTATGTGACGGATGTGTGGAAACGCCTGTACGACGCGGGCGTGGATGTTGTGCTGAACGGTCATCAGCACCATTACGAGCGCTTTCCTCCCATGACTCCTACGGGCAGCATAGACGAGGTCCGGGGAATCCGTGCCTTCAACGTGGGCACTGGCGGTGAGAGTACTGAGCCGATGATCGCGATCGCCGAGCACAGCGCTGTGCGCTCCGACGCCTTCGGCATTCTCAAGCTGACGCTGGAGGCCGGCAGCTACAGCTGGCAGTTCGTGCCTTCTGTGCCGGGGCAGTTCAGCGATTCCGGGACGGGGGTTTGCAATTGATTCCTGCAGCCATCGAAGGAATCGTCTCACAGGCAGGGCAGGGTACCGGCCAGCACGAAGTGAGCGGCGGGGAAGCCGCGGGGCATACCTGTGAGCGCGAGCGGCAGGTGCAGCAACTGTTGGCTCGCCACGGTCTCATGCCGCTTGCCGGTAAACGAATCCTCGAGGTTGGGTGCGGCACGGGAAAGTGGTTGCGGGATTTTCTGGCCTGGGGCGCCGAGCCAGGACAACTCTTCGGCGTGGAACTGGTTGAAGGCTCGGCTGCAAGAGCGCGGCGATTGTGTCCTCCGGGTGTCACAATCGAATGTGGCAACGCGTCGCAGCTCCGGTTTTCCTCGCATTCGTTCGATATCGTGCTTCAGGCCGGGCTGTTTTCATCGCTGCTGGAGCAGGACACCAAAATCGCTATCGCGGCTGAAATGCTGCGAGTGGTGCGTCCGACCGGTGTGATCCTCTGGTACGACGCGCTCCTCACCAGCCCAGACAATCCATACGTGCAACCGATCTCCCGTAACGAGATTTGCCGGCTTTTCCCCGGGTGCTCCATCGAGCTCCAGCGGATCACCCTTGCAGGTCCGCTCGCTCGATTTCTCGCTCCCCGCTCGCCGCGCGTGTGCGCCCTGCTCTCTCGGCTCTCCCCGTTGTGCACCCACTATCTGGGTGCGCTCCGTCCCAACAGCCGGTGAGTATGATGACCTCTCCTGGTACGCAATCATCCGGGTCACTACCCGCACTCCTGCTTGCGCCGGAGCCGGCCACCCCACTGGAGTCAGCTGGATCCGCGGAACCGCTATTGGATCGCCTGGCTCGCCGGCTCGAGCTCAGCGGCATCCAGTATTGTCAATGGAAGGGACACTGGAGCGCCCATCGTTGGGCAACTGGCCACGGGGACGTAGACCTGTTGGTCGACCGTGAGGCAATCACCGAGTTTCGGACGATCATCGGCCAACTCGGATTCAAGGCTGCCTACCCTGCAGGGCACCGCCGGATTCCCGGCGTGGAGAGCTACTACGGGCATGATCCCCTGGTGCCGCGTTTGCTGCACCTGCACGTACACTACCGTCTGATCCTGGGCGACTACTGGCGCCCCATTTACCGCCTCCCCATTGAAAGACCTATGCTGGAGCGGTCGGTGCCGGGCCAGCCGTTCCGCGCGCCATCTCCCACCTACCAGTTTCTTGTCTTTGTCTTGCGGCTGATGCTCCGGCAGGTGGGCCGCCCGCTGCTTTCCGCGCAGACCCGGTGGACCAGCGGAGTAGAGATCCAGTTGGCATCACTCGAGGCCGGCAGTGATCGGGAAGAGCTGGCCGGCATCCTCGCGCATCATCTTCCTACGGTCGACCTGGCGCTGTTCGACCGGTGTGTGCGCTCGCTTCAGGGCGGCTGTGGGGCGCTGGAAAGAGCCGTGTTGCCGTGGCAATTGCACCAGCGGCTCCGCTCCCACGCCCGGCGTCCTCATGCCGTAGCCGTCCTCGCTGCCGTGCTCGAGCGGATCCTTCCAGCCAGCGTGGCTCAGACCATCTCGCCGGACCAGATGCACTTGGCAGCAGGTGGGGCGGTTATCGCCTTGCTGGGGGGCGATGGCTCTGGAAAAACCACCTGTGCCCGCGAGCTGGCCCGCTGGCTCGCACCAGTCTTCCTCACGATGCGGGCGCATCTCGGAAACCCACCACGCTCGCTTCTGACCCTGCTGATCGGCGGTCTGCTCAAGCTGCAGCACGGCCTCGAGCGGCTGCTGAAGCACACCGCTGGCGAGGCCAAGTATCTCGAGCTGCTCCGATACGTCTGCATGGCTCGAGATCGCTTCCGTTTGTATCGACGGATTCACCGATTCGCGGCCCGGGGTGGTGTCGCCATTTGCGAGCGGTACCCCGTCGAGCAAAACCGGTTTTTGGTCGGTCCCTGCATTCCGGGATTACTCCGGGGCAAGCCGGACCGGTTGCAGGCATGGCTGCAGCTCAAAGAAGCATCCTACTACCACCGTATGCTCGGGCCGGATGCCCTGTGCGTGTTGCGCCTGCATCCCGACCTCGCGGTCACGCGCAAGCCGGAGGAGCCGGAAGATTACGTTCGCGCGCGCGGCCGAGTGATCTGGGAGACGGACTGGACCGGCACCGGGGCTCATCTGGTAGATGCGAGTCAGCCGCTCGCCGATGTAGTGCTGCGCCTCAAATCCATCCTGTGGTCAACGCTCTGAGAGACTTGCGTGCATCACGATCGTATTCGACTGGTGGAGCTCGCTGGTCCGGCGGGCGTGGGGAAGAGCTCAGTTTCCCGGGTTCTGCGCCGGCGTTACGCGGCAGCGCAGGGCACCATCTGGGGCTTGCCGGTATTTCCGCTCCTGGGAAACGGTGTCCGGCTGGTGCCCACATTGTTCCCGTTGTGGCTGCATTCACGATCTCCGTTGTGGGATGAGTCAAGGCACATGGTCCGTTTGACGACCTTGCAGGGGACGCTTTCCCGAGCAAGAGCGAACGGGAGTTCCGCCCTGATCTTCGATGAAGGGCCCGTTTTCGCTCTGGCCTGGCTTAGAGGCTTTGGCCACGAGAGCATGCGCAGTGCAGCGGCGGAACCGTGGTGGCAGGACACCCTGAGGCAGTGGGCCGTGACTGTGGATGCCGTTGTCGTACTGGATGCGCCAGACGCCATGCTCGCCCGCCGAATCAAGACCCGGCCCGAATGGCACGAGATCAAGAACGCTTCTGACCAGCAAATCTCGATCTGGATCGGCCGCTTTCGTACGGCGCTGAGCTGGGTGCTGGCCAGTCTCACGGTGCATGGCGGCCCCACAATACACCGAATCCGAACTGATGGGGGGCCACCGGAATACATCGCTGAACAGGTGATAGCAGCGCTGAACCAGGGCTCACGATGAGTACCAACACCCTGGGAATCTCTCCGGCTGCAGAGACCCGGAAACCGACTCTCTCGGCCGAGAGCAGTTTGACCGTGCGAGCCTCGCTCAACCTGGTTCAGGCGGTTTTGGACTACGGCGTGAAGCTCGGCGTCAACCTTCTCGTCATACCCATCCTCGTCACTGGGCTGGGAAGGTCCGTCTTCGGGATCTGGGAGATGCTCGCCCGCCTGATGGGGTACCTGCAGTCAGCGGACGGTCGATCCACCCAGGCACTCCGCCTGGTCGTCTCGAACGTGCAGTCGCTGAGTGACTCGGAAGCAAAGCGGCGCTGGGTCGGCAGCGCGGTCGCGGTTTGGGCCTGCTTCCTTCCGCTGTGGCTGGTGACCGGAGCAGTGCTGATCTGGCTGGCACCTGACATCACCAAGGTCGATCCGGAGCTGCACTTCACGGTACGAGTCGCCTGTGCCGTGCTGATGGCCGGCGTGCTCCTGGGAAGCCTGGCTTCTCTTCCGGAATCCGTCCTTCGGGGCATGAACCTCGGCTATAAGGGTATGGGTCTTCAGGCAGGGCTCAGCATCGCCGGCGGAGCACTGGTTGTTCTGGCGGTGTATCTCGGGGCCGGCCTGGTCGGTGTCGCCCTTGCGAGCGTAACGGTCGTGGGAGTTACCGGCCTCTGTTTCCTTCATCTGGTCCGACGGCAGGTCCCGTGGTACGGGGTGAGCCGGCCCAGCATGGTGGAGACGGGCACGTTGCTCCGGATGAGCGTATGGATTGCGGTCGGTGACGCGGTGGCAAAGCTGCTGCTGGCCAGCGACGTCATCGTGCTTGGGATGGTGCTCTCACCTGCGATGGTGACCACCTATGTCCTGACTGGCTACGCCGCCCTCCTGTCGGTGAACCTGCATTCGCTGGCCGCCGATGCAGTGATTCCCGGACTGGCCGGTATCATCGGCAACCGTGACTACCGGCGTGCGGCAATGCTCCGCCGTGAGCTGCTCGCGATGACCACCATCTTTGTGACTGCCACCGGCTCGACCATCCTGTTGTGGAATCCTTCCTTTGTCCATCTGTGGGTGGGAAGCCAGAACTACGCTGGGCCCTGGGTCAATCTGCTGCTGGTTCTCATCGCCGCGCAGACTGCGTTCATCCGCTGCGATGGGTACATCATCGACGCGGCCCTGCAGCCGGGTCGCCGCGTCCGCGTCAGCGCCGTCGCTGCCGTAATCGCCCTCGTGCTGACGATCACGCTGACGCACTACGCCGGGATGATCGGTCTCTGCGTCGGATTGTTCATTGGACGCTCCACCCAGACGTTCTGGTATCCACTGCTGGTGAAAGGCTCCCTCGGCGGAGGAACGGAGAGTGGCTCCCGTTGGCTAGCCCGACCACTGCTCGTCATGAGCGTGCTGTTCGGAGGTTCGGCCTATCTGGGGCAGCACGTGGTCGTGACTCACTGGGTCACGTGGGCCGGTGTGGTGCTCACCACGGTGGTTCTCGTAGTCGGACTGGCGCTGCAGTGTGGGCTCCCGGTCGAGGTGCGCGCTGCAGTCTATGCCCGAGCCGCCGAGCTGGGGCGACGGATTCACCTGGGCCCCCCACAGGTGAAGCCATGAGTACTCGCGCCTACGAAGTGACCGACAGCGTGGAGCTTCTTCTGCGTGGTGGACTCTACCTGCTGGTGGCGTCAATCCCATTCGAGTACCCGGATCGGACGATTCCGCTGGAGATTCCTACGCTGACAGGCGCCGTGTTCCTGCTGACGACGCTCTTTCATCCCCAGCGATGCTATGGGACCGTGCCCGCCGCAACTCTCTGGTTTGGCGTGTACCTGCTGGCATTTCTGGTCTCGACCATCATCGCTGGCGAGCACGCTTCGGACGCCATTCTGGAGTTCATCGTGGTGCTCCAGGGTGTCCTGATAATGCTGGCAGCCGGAAATCTCATGCGAGACTCAAGGGTAGCCACCGGCGCCATGGTGACGCTGGTGGCCGCCTGCGTGATCAGGGCATCACTGCCTCTCCTGGGATTGGCACGCACCACGAGCTCGGTCTGGACTGGCGGAGAGCGCGTCTCCGCTTTGGGCCAGAATGCCAACAGTGCCGCGATGATCCTAGCTGCCGGTATGGTGGTCCTGGTTGGACTGACCTATGGGCGCCACCGCCGCAGCTGGTGGGGCTTGGTGTTCGCCAGCGGTTTTGCGGCGGTGATCGGCTACGCCGTGCTGGAGACTGGATCGCGTGGAGGGCTGGTCGCACTGCTCGGCGGCATGTTGGTGTTTGCTTTGGCAGCGGAGAGCACCCGCGCGCGGCTCCGCAATGCCGTCATTGGCTCGATTGCCATGAGCCTGCTCGTGTTCGGCGCCCTCCAGCTCCCGGTGATGAAGAACCGTTGGGAAGACAGCATGAGAACCGGAAACATGGCCGGGAGGGAGCAGCTCTATCCGGCGCTCTGGAACATGTTTCGGGAGAAGCCCGTGTTCGGCTGGGGGCCGGTAAGCAACCAGTACGAGCTGGCTGTCCGAATCGGCGAGCGAGAGCGGTCTGCTCGAGCCGCGCACAACATCGTGCTCGAGCTGCTCACCGCCACAGGATTGATCGGCACTATTCCCTTCCTGATTGGCGGATGGCTCTGCCTGCGGCAGGCCTGGCATGCGCGCCGGAGCGGACACGGTGTCCTCCCTCTGGCGTTCTTTGGCTCGGTCTTTCTCTCCAACATGAGCGGTGATTGGATCGCGGGAAAGCTGATTTGGCTCATGCTCGCGGTCGCGGTGGCGAGTGCGGGATGGAGCGGTGTCATCGCGCCTCACCGGCCGTTTCGCTCCAGCCGGGCGGCCCTCGTTCCAGTGCCGGTAGCTCAGTCCAGCCGGTGGGGCGACTGATATGTGTGGCTTCGCCGGCCGGTTTCATCCCCGCACGCTCCAGCCTGATCCATCCTGGGCTATTCGGGCTGACGCCTTATTGGCGCACCGTGGACCCGATGGCAAAGGTCTCTATCGAGATACCGGGTGTGAGCTGGTTCATCGGAGGCTCGCGCTCCTCGATCTCTCGCCCGCGGGTGCCCAGCCGATGTCCAATGAGGATGGGACCGTTCAGGTGGTCTTCAATGGGGAGATCTATAACCACATCGAGCTCCGGTCAGAGCTGAAGAGCCGAGGGCATCGGTTTCGTGGCAACTCGGATAGCGAAGTGCTGGTACACCTGTATGAGGAAGCTGCCGAGCAGATGGTGGCTCGACTGCGCGGCATGTTCGCCTTCGCCGTGCTCGATCGGCGCCGCCATCGCATGTTGCTGGCCCGTGACCGGTTTGGGATCAAGCCCCTGTATTACGCCCGTCTTGGAGAGCAGTGGCTCTTTGCCAGTGAGATGAAGGCCATTCTGGCGGTTGCCGAGTTCCGCCCCACGCTCGATCGGCAGGCCTGCTACGACTTCCTGAGCTTGAGCTACGTGCCGGAACCGGCTACCGGGTTCGCCAACATCTCCATGCTGGAAAAGGGAACCACCCTGCTGATCGATGAGCGCGGCGCGCAAACGAATACCTTCGCCACCACGGAAGGGTCGCAGGAGTTCGAGGGCAGCCGAACCGACGCGGCAGCCGAAGCGGCGAGGCTCCTCTCTACTGCCGTCTCTCGACAGTCGGTTGCGGACGTGCCGGTTGCCGCGCTCCTCAGTGGAGGGATCGACTCTTCACTCGTCGTGGCCGCTTATGCCCGAGTGACGGAGCGGCCCATTCGCACGTTCAATGTCGGCTTCCCTGATCCGGCTCACGACGAAACCGCGATGGCGCTTGCCACTGCACGCCACTATCACACGAACCACACAACGATCCAGCTCGATGCGGAGGACATCACTCCAGAGGCCGTCTTCGGGCTACTGCTCCACTTCGATCAGCCGTTCGCAGACCCGAGCCTGGTTCCGACCCATGCGGTCGCACGAGCGGTACGGCAGCGAGGCATCATCTGCACGTTGACGGGCGATGGAGGAGACGAGGCGTTCGGCGGGTACTCTCAGTTTTGGCGTGCGGAGCGGCTGGCACGGCTCATGGCCAGCCCCGAATGGCTCCTCGCGACGGCGGGGGGCCTAGCCCGTCCGCTCGTCGGCTGGACTCGGGATCGCGGACGCCAGGCTCTCAAGGCGGTGCAGCTCGCCCGGGCAGGCCAGGTCCGCCCCATGGAGATGCTCGCGGGACTCTCGAGCTATGTCAGCGAATCGGAAAAGGAGATCCTGGTTCACAGATCTGGACGTGAGGGGCTGGAAGCTGTCTCCCGCCATTTTGGCGATCCGTACGAAATCCTCTCCAGTATGGAGGCGCTGTCCCGGCGGATTACCCGAAATCACTTCGACGTCAGTCTGCCATCGAACATGCTCCGCAAGGTCGACATGATGAGCATGCGCGCCGGCATCGAAGTGCGAGTACCGATGCTCGACGAAGAGCTGGTAAACCTGGCGCTCTCACTGCCCCATCGGATGAAGACCGATGGCCGGACCGGCAAGCTGGTCCTGAGGGATGTGGCCGAGAGATGGCTCCCGTCCCAGGTGGCACGCCATCCGAAGCACGGTTTCACGATTCCGCTGGACGTCATGGTGCAGCCGCGCTTCCACCAGGCCCTGAGCGACCTCCTGGAGGCAGATGGCGCCCGGACAGCTGCGTTCCTGGAGCCTAAGGTCGTCCGCGGCTGGCTCCAGCAGTTCCGAGCCGCCGCTCGGGGACACACCGGTGGCAGTATCAGTCGCGAGGGCCTTTACCTGAGGATCCTGATGGCGGTGGCGCTGGAGCTGTGGCTGCGGGACCACGGACTGTCCTGGTGAGCATCATGACGCGGGATCCCATGGTAAGCATCATCATTCCCTGCCTGAATGAGGAGGGGTACATCGCGGGTTGCCTCGACTCGATTCTCTCGAGCGACTATCCCAAGGAGCGCCTGGAGATCCTGGTAGCCGACGGACGGAGTACTGACAGGACTCGGGAGATCGTCGCTGAGTATGCGGCAAAGGATGCATCGGTGGTGACACTGTTGGACAATCCCACCGGCACGACACCGGCCGCGCTGAACGTGGCAGTCCGCGCCGCTTCGGGAGAGGTCATCCTCCGAATGGACGCGCACGTCACCTACCCGCCGGAGTACATCCGGCGACTGGTGCTCGGTTTGGAGGAGAGTGGCGCCGACAATGTCGGTGGGGTGCTGGAGACGGTCCCCGCCGACGACACCGCCCTTGCGCGGGCGATCGCGATCGGGATGTCGCACCGGTTCGGTGTGGGGAATTCCCACTTTCGCGTCGGCAGCACCAGAGCACGCGAGGTCGATACGGTTCCATTCGGCTGTTTTCGCCGCGAGGTATTCGCCCGCGCTGGGCTCTTCGACGAGGAGCTCATTCGGAACCAGGACGATGAGTTCAATTTTCGGCTGATCAGCCGAGGCGGGCGGGTAATGCTGCTCCCTGAAGTATCCTGCCGCTACTTTGCCCGGCGGTCGCTGGGCCAGCTTGCCCGGATGTACTACCAGTATGGCTACTTCAAGCCGTTGGTGGCGCGGAAAGTCGGCCGGATTATGACCCTGCGGCAGCTGATCCCCGCACTGCTGATGCTGCTCCTGCTGGGCAGTGCAGGACTGAGCCTCTGGATCCCTGCGGCAGGAAGCGTCTTTCGCCTGGTTCTGTCCCTCTACCTGTCACTCGTTGCTGTCGCAGCTCTGACGCGGCTGCGCGCGAACGGCATCCGGTGTGCCCTGGCACTCGCGGCTGTGTTCCCGGTCCTTCATTTCAGTTATGGCGCCGGATTCCTCGTGGGCATCCGGGATCATCTGCTGCTCCGCAGTCCGACGCGGGCTCGCGCCTTCGGTCTTTCCCGGTAGCGTGGCCTGATATGCCCGGTATGCGTGTGCTGATGGTCACCAGCGACTGGCTGTGGAATAGCTGGGGCGGACCCGCTGTATTCATCGCGCGACAGGCCGACTTTCTCCGGCGCGAAGGTGTAGAGGTGGACATCTTCCCGTTTCGCGGCGCGCGGAATCCGCGGAATTACCTGAGTGCCTGGAGAGAGGTACGCTCCCTTCTCGGCCAGGGAAAATACGACCTCGTGCATGCCCAGTTCGGCCAGAGTGGTATCACCGCGCTGCCGAAGTCAGTTCCCCTGGTGGTGACCTTCCGGGGAGACGATCTCGAGGGAATCATCGGCGAGAACGGCCGGTATGTCGCGAGCGGGTGGGTTCTCCGCGCTGTGTCCCGGCTGGTGGCTCGGCGGGCCGACGCCGTCATCGTCGTTTCGGAGCACATGAAGCGGTATCTGCCAAGGTCGGCCGACGCGCACGTGATCCCGTCCGGCATCGATCTCGAGCTCTTCCGTCCTCAGCCTCGTGACCAGGTACGCACCGCCCTTGGACTGTCTCTCGAAGAACGCCTGGTGCTCTTCGTTGGGAACCCTGGGCTGGCTCGAAAGCGATTCGCTCTGGCCCAGGCGGCCGTGAACGCACTCAGCACGGCACAGCCTACCCGGCTGATCGTCGGTTGGGAAATGACGCACCGGCAGATCGCAGATCTGATGAGCGCTTGCGACGCGCTGATCGTGACCTCGATGCAGGAAGGCTCGCCCAACAGCGTCAAAGAGGCGTTGGCGTGCAATCTCCCCGTGGTCTCGGTGCCGGTTGGTGACGTGGCACTGCGCCTCAAGGGAGTGGCCGGCTGTGAGCTCTGCCCCGACGATCGAATTGAGACGCTTGCGGCGGCACTCGACCGCGTGCTCGAACGAAGGGCACGCATCGAGGGCCGGTCCTCCGTTGAGCATCTGAATGAGGTGCTGCTGACCCGAAAGTTGGTTGGTATCTACCGCTCAGTCCTGCCCGCCGGGGCGGCCCTCGAGGCACCCGCTGGAGCAGGCCTCATGACTGCCTGAGAACCGGAGCGATTCCAATGTGCGGCATTACAGGTATCGTGGCACTCAACGGACGACCGGTAGACCTCAGCGTCCTGCAGCGAATGAACGACTCCCAGGCTCATCGGGGGCCGGACGGCGAAGGCTTTCTGGTGAGCTGGCCGGAGTCGAATGGCTTCTGCTCCGCCTTTCTGCGACACACCGACCAGGCCCGTGGCACGCCAATGGCTCGAGTCGGATTGGGCCACCGGCGCCTCGCCATTCTGGATCTCTCAGACCGCGGACTGCAACCGATGTCCGCCGGCGCAAGCGGCGCGTGGATTGTCTTCAATGGTGAGATCTACAACCACCTGGAGCTGCGCCGGGAGCTGGAATCGCGAGGACGGTTCTTCAACACTCGGACCGACACCGAAGTTCTGCTGCAGAGCTATCTCGAGTGGGGGACCGACTGCCTCCAGCACCTGGAGGGTATGTTCGCCTTCGCCATCTGGGATGGTGCGCGGGGGCGGCTGTTCTGCGCGCGCGATCGGCTTGGGATCAAGCCGTTCTATTACGCCACTCCCGAAGATCATTTCATCTTTGCGTCCGAGATCAAGGGCCTGCTCCCCTTTCCGACCCTCAACCGCGCTCCGGACGATGACGCGGTGCTCGGATTCCTGGTCCACGGAAACTGTGATTACCGCGAGCGCACCATCCTGCAGCGAGTCCGTGCACTGCCGGCGGCCCATGCGCTGGTGCTGGACATCGCCACCCGGAAACTGGACCGGTGGAGCTACTGGACGCCTGCGCCGAGAGATGACTGGAGCAAACTCGCCGATTCAGATCGAATCGAGCTCTTACACCATCTCCTGATCGACACCACCCGTTCCCACCTCATCAGCGACGTGAGGGCCGGCAGCTGCCTGAGCGGAGGACTGGATTCATCCGCCGTTGTGGGTCTGGTGGGAAAGATCTGGCGGGAGCAGCCTGAGGCGGCCTCCGCAATCGGGGACCGCTTCCACACCTTCACCTCCTGCTACGAATACCCGGAGCTGGATGAGCGCCGTTATGCCTTGATGATGGCAGAAGCCATCGGCGCGACTTCGACGCTGGTCTTCCCTACTGCGGCGGATTTCTGGGACAGTTTTGCCCGAATCGCCTGGCATCAGGACATGCCGTTCTCGGGCCTGAGCTTCTACGCGCAGTGGCGAGTGATGCGGGCCGCGAAGGAGACCGGAGTAAAGGTCCTGCTCGACGGTCAGGGAGGGGATGAAGTCTTCGGAGGCTACGCCAAATTCCGCTACGCGTACCTGGCGTCGCTGCTGCGCGATGGCCGCGTCGGGACGATGGCTCGGGAGGCGTTCGCCAGTCTGCTTCAGCGGGACCTGTACATCCTCGATATCCGGCAGGGATACCGGTACCTCCCAGGCGTGCTTCGGTCAGTGCTCGGCGTCGATTCCCTGCTTCAGCAGGTCCTGCGAGCCGATTGGAGCCAGGCGGTAGGCGACGAGAGCACGCCGGCCACTCGCTGGTGGAGACACGCTATCCGTCCTCGAACATCCGGCTCGACCATGTCGGTGGTTCAAGCAGTTCAGATCGAGGACATCCTGGTGGACACTCTTCCGCTGATCCTCCGAATGGAAGACCGTTCCTCAATGGCCTTTTCCATCGAGGCCCGAGTGCCGTTGCTGGATCACAAGCTGGTGGAGTTCGGACTTTCACTACCGGATCATCAAAAGATCCAGGGCGGTCTCAGCAAGTTCGCTGTCCGCGAGGCGACCCGAGGGCTGATGCCGGAGGGCGTGCGATTGAGACGTACCAAGCTCGGCTTTGCCGGGGCGGATCGCCGCTGGCTGAGCGGCGACCTGCGCCCTCAGGTCACCGAGCTGATCGAGGGCAAGCTCCGCTGTGAACGGTTCGTCGACCCCGAGCCGCTGCGGAAGTGGTATCGCTC
>DATADG010000020.1:0-8961 GCA_036258655.1 Gemmatimonadales bacterium
CAAGTCGGCGGCGTTGGTCCCGTCGATGATGACCTCGAAGCCTCGCTCCTTCGCCACCATCCGTAGGCGGGTCCATAGCTCGGATTTGCAGAAATAGCAACGATCCGTCGAGTTGCGGAGATAACGGGGATCTTCGAGCTCGTGGGTGTCGAGCTCGAGCAGCGGGATAGCAAACCGTCGGGCCAGCGCCGCCGCGGATTGCGCCTGTTCCTCAGCCAGCGAGCTGCTCCTGCCGGTGACGGCCAAGAACCGTTTCGGCCCTAGTGCCCGCGCACCCGCGACCGCCAGCAGTGTCGAATCTACCCCACCGGAATACCCGAGCATGACTCGGCCGAGGCTGGTCAGATGGCGCTGCAACTCACCAAACTCTTTCATGACGTGTAACGTAATGGGGAAATGAACGGGTGGTGAGTCGTTCTGAGTGACGCGAGACCTGATCACGAGTAGCAACTGGCGACCAGCGAGTGACGACCAACGACTAACCTTGTGCCCCCGATCACAGCGTTCGCTCCCCGGGATCAACAGCATACGCGACCCATTCGTGACTCTCATACCCTATAATCAAGAATGGTGAGGTCTGCGTGGACAAAGCAGCCGTGAGCCCCAGCCGGGTGCCGGGACCGGGCACAGCGTCCGAACGCTCCAGGACGCATGCCGGCGCGCCGCGCCCCGTGCTTACGACGCTGGATGGTGTCGTGCTCATCGTGGGGCTGGTGCTCGGCGCTGGAATCTTTCGCGCGCCACAGTTGGTGGCCGCCGGCAGCGATACCGCCGGTACCTTCCTCCTGCTCTGGGTGATCGGTGGGGTAGTATCGCTCGTAGGCGCCCTGTGTTATGCCGAGCTGGCGGCGGCGTATCCCAGCGCTGGGGGCGAATATCACTTTCTCACCCGAGCATTCGGCCGGCGAGCCGGATTTCTCTGTGCCTGGTCCCGGCTCACCGTTATCCAAACTGGCTCGATCGCGATCCTTGCCTTCCTGGTTGGAGACTATGCCGGCAGCATCGGGTGGGGCGACGATGCGCCGGCCTGGGCGTCGGCCGCAATCGCTGCCGCAGTGGTCATACTGCTGACGGGAATCAACATCGCCGGCCTGCGCCAGGGGACTCGGATGCAGTACGGGCTCACCACGCTGGAGGTGCTGGCGCTCCTCGCTGTAATTGCCGCCGGTGTTGCCGCCGCACTATCCTCAGGCTTCGAACCCGCCCCACAGTCAGCAACAGCGCATGTGCCATCTTCCGGGCCGTCCCTCGCCTTCATTTTTGTGCTCTTGACGTTCGGCGGCTGGAGCGAAGCGGCTTATCTCTCAGCCGAGTTCCACGACCGGCGTCGCGGTGTGGTCCGCACACTGGGGTGGGGTCTCGCCGTCATTACCCTGCTCTACCTCCTCACCAATGCAGCCTATCTGGTCACGCTTGGCCTGGGCGGAGTCGCCAAGTCCACCGCGGTCGCCGCCGACGTGATGCGGGCGTGGATGGGTGAGTGGGGCGCTGTTCTGGTCAGCGTGGGGGTCATGGTCGCCGCGCTCTCTTCAGCCAACGCCACTATGATCACGGGGGCCCGCAGCAACTACGCGTTGGGACGCGACGTGCCGTTTTTCGGATTCCTGGCCGGGTGGCACGAAGCTCAGTCCACCCCGAAGGCAGCATTTGTGTTGCAGGGTGCGATCGCGCTCGGGCTCGTCGGCTTCGGCGCGCTCACCCGGGGGGGCTTTGAGGCAATGGTAGCCTACACCGCGCCCGTGTTCTGGCTCATCCTTTTTGGTACCGGGGCAGCATTGATCCTTCTGCGACGCCGTGAGCCATCCACGGTACGCCCCTTTCGAGTTCCCCTGTATCCTGTGACTCCGATCCTTTTCTGCATTGTTGCAGGGTACATGTTGCATGCAAGCGTGGCGTATGCCGGGCGTGGTGCGCTCCTCGGAATCGGCGTCATGCTCGCAGGTATTCCCGTCCTGGCGCTGGCTCGCTCCCGAGCCGCAGCTTCGCAGGCTCAACCGATCGTCTCTCGAGGCACTCCATGATGAGTTCATTGCAGCACCACCCCAGTTCCCTTGGCCGCCGGATGGTACTCGGTTCCCTGCTTGCCATCGCACCGGCGTCTCTCGCCGGCCAGGACACGGCTGCGGCGGGAGCAGCCGCAGTGCCCCGGCGGTCTCCCGACGTGCATTTCGTACCCACCGAAATGGGGACGGTGCATACCATGCTCAAGGTGGCCAAGGTCGGAAAGAATGACATCGTCTACGACCTGGGATGCGGCGATGGACGTATCGTCATAACCGCGGTGAAGGAGTACGGCGCTCGGCGTGGCGTGTGTGTGGACATCGATCCGGAGCGGATCAAAGAAAGCCGGCTTAAAGCCGACAGCGCCGGCGTTACCAAGCGGATCAGCTTTCGCGAGGCGGACCTTTTCCAGATGGACCTGAGTGATGCGACGGTCGTAACACTTTATCTGCTTCCCGCGCTCAATGAGCGGCTTCGTCCCAAGCTCTTTCGTGAGCTGAAACCTGGCACCCGCGTCACCTCCAACTCGTTCGACATGGGAGACTGGAAGGCGGATAGTGTCATTCAGCCGAGCCCGAGGTCGCAATTCTTCAACTACGCGTACTTCTGGATTATTCCGGCCGATGTGGCGGGCACCTGGACAGTGAATCTGGACCGTTCCAGCGAGAGCAACGGGGGCGGCTCCGCCTATACGCTCAACCTCGAGCAACGGTATCAGCAGGTCACCGGCAAGGCGTCTGCGAACGGACGCGAGATCTCGCTCGACGAAGTGTCACTTCGCGGGGACCGACTCAGCTTTGTAATCAGTGACCCGAAGGGCGGCAATGGTGGACCAATGCGCTTTACCGGCAAGGTTTCTGGAGACAAGGCCACGGGGATAGTGAAGAGCGGCGCATCCGAGGGTACTTCCGCCTCCTGGGCCGCTACCCGTACGAAAAAGGGACCTCGCCCGGAGATTCGGGATACGACGAGCGGGCGCTAGGCGGTGGGGCGGTCAGGCGGTCCTGGGTGGCCGCCTGCTTTCCCGCTTCCCCGGTTTCCTCCGTACATTCCACCCATGCCCGACGACAACGCGCTCGTCGTAACCACCGACCTCCGCATTCCATTCTCGGAGCTCCACTACCAGGCCTCGCGCTCGGGCGGGCCTGGTGGACAGCACGTGAACACCAGCTCCACTCGAATCGAGGTATGGTGGGACGTCGCCGGATCTCCCAGTCTCACACCGGAGCAGCGCGCTCAACTTCTCGAGCGACTACGACATCGTCTCGATTCCGACGGGCGCTTACGGCTGGTCTCGAGCGGATCACGAAGTCAGCTCCGGAACCGCGAGGAGGCGACCGAACGTCTGCGTGACCTGGTCGCTGCCGCGCTGGTTGTACGAAAGAAGCGGAAGGCAACCAAGCCAAGCCGTGCGGCCAAGGCGGCACGGCTCGAGGCCAAGCGCAAGCGAGCCTCCATAAAAGAGCGCCGCCGCGCGCCAATCCCACTGGATGAGTGAAGTCGGTCGGGAGGACGGAGGGACGGGCAGACGGGACATGATGCTCCAACCAGTGTCATTCTGAGCGCAGCGAAGAATCTTTCCAAAGCACTCGCCGTCATCGCCGCTGCTGGCATCCTGTTGTTGGCAGGGTTGGCGTTGTGGTTCGCTCCAGGCTCGTTCTTCACTCTTCTCTCTCGCATCCATCCGGGCTGCCTCTACCAGGTGCGTACGGAAGCGCGCCTGGTGGCCCTCACCCTGGACGACGGACCGGACTCCGTCTCCACCTCCCGGATTCTCGATGAGCTCCGGCGCCACGATGCCAGGGCCACCTTTTTCCTTATTAGTAGTCGAGTCCTGGGACAGGAACAGCTCGTTCAGCGAATCCTTCGTGAAGGCCACGAGGTGGGAAATCATTTCACCAAGGATCGGCCGAGCATTTGGTTAGACCCGCAGGAGTTCGAGGCCGACCTGATGGAGGCACATCGGGCTCTCTCGCGCTGGGCGGAGCCGGGCTGGGCCAGGCCTGCGTCCGGCTGGTACACGCAGAAGATGGTAGACGTGATGCGGCGGCATGGGTACCGCTGCGCGCTTGGGTCAGTATATCCGTTCGATGTCCTCGTCCCGTGGGTCTCCTGGGCCAGCAGTTACATCCTGCGCAACGTCAGACCGGGTGCGATCATCGTCTTGCACGACGGCGGCAGCCGCGGACTTCGAACCGCCGAGACTCTGGGCCGGGTACTCCCGGAGTTGCGTCGTCGTGGCCTCAAGGTGGTCTCACTCAGTCGGTTGGTAGGAGCGGAAGCTGCGAAATCTCTGGACTAGCGATCCTCGAGAACACCATGTGATTAACGCACTCATCTGCATCTGGACAAAACACTTTTCAATCCGAGTGGCGACCTCCTCCATCGAGCAGGCCGTCGGCCCGGCCCCTGAGCTGCTGCTCCACGGCTCTCACCAGCGCATCGGGTGTGACCGGCTTCTGAATGAATGCCGCTCCGGGATCGAGCAGCCCCCGGCGCTGGATATCACCATCGGTATACCCGGAGGTGAAGAGCACGGGAATCCCCGGCCGTAGCTCCGCAATTTGTTCCGCCAGCTCTCTGCCGGTTCCGCCTGGCATCACCACGTCGGTTAGGATCAGATCGACGGTGTCGTCGGTCTCGAGCAATCGGGCGATCCCCTCCTTCGCGTTTGAAGCCTCGAGCACCCGATAGCCGGCCTCCTCCAGCGCCCGTTTCATGACACTGCGTACCGAGGCTTCATCCTCGACCAGGAGGATCCGCTCGCCTCTCCTGGACACCTGCCCAGTTTCGCTCTTTTTGTTCGGTGCCAGTTCGCCGGTCCTCCCCGGGAAATAGAGCTTGAACGTGGTGCCCTGCCCCGGCTCGCTGTAGGCCCAGATGTATCCGTCCGACTGTTTCACGATGCCGTACACCGTCGAGAGCCCGAGCCCGGTTCCCTTCCCTAATCCTTTTGTGGTGAAGAAAGGCTCGAAGATGTGGCTCAGAGTCGCCTTGTCCATGCCGTGTCCGGTATCGGAAACGGCTACGACTGCGTAGCGGCCGGAACGCACCGAGATCCCGGGCTTAAGCCGGCCGTACCCGGCGGTCAGCTCGGTGGAGAAGGTCTCGATGGTGATCGTGCCCCCTCGGGGCATCGCATCGCGCGCATTGAGCGCGAGATTGAGCAGCACCTGTTCCAGCTGACCCGGATCGGCGCGAACCAATCCAAGACCGGTGCCCAGCTGGAGCCGGACAGTGCAGTCCTCGCCCATGATGCGCCGCACTACTGGCTCCCATCGCCTCACCAGCTCGTTCAGGTCGAGCATCTCCGGCCGCAGCACCTGCCTGCGGCTGAACGCGAGCAGTTGGCCGGTAACAGCTGCGGTGCGCTCCGCCGCCTTCTGGATGAACTCGACGTCTACGCGAACCGCTTCGGGAATATCGGGTCGCCGCAGAATGAATTCGGCGGCTCCCATTACGACACTCATCTGGTTATTCGCCTCGTGGGCCACACCACCCGCGAGCCGTCCCACTGACTCCATTCGGTGCGCCTGCCGTAGCCGCTCTTCCGTCATCCTCCGGTCGGTCACATCGGCGCACACACCGGCAAGATAGAACGGACGCCCCTCAGCGTTTCGCCGCACCTCCCCCTGGTCGGCGATCCACCGGATGCTTCCATCGGGTAGCACAATCCGGAATTGATAATCCAGATCGCCTCCTCCTTCCTCGAGCACCCGGCGCACCGAGTCGGCGACGAACGCTCGATCCTCCGGATGGATCCGCCCCAGAAAGTCTTGGTAAGTTGAGACCCGCTCGTCCGGCCGGAGCCCATAGATCCGTCGGAGGTTTTCATCCCAAACGAGGTTGTTGTCGTCCACCGACCAGACCCAAGTCCCCATTCGCGCGGCGTCGAGTGCGCGCCGCAAGCGCTCCTCGCTATGTGCCAGCGCCCGTGTCGCCACCCGCCGCTCCAGCTGCACCGCGGCGGCCAGCACCAGCCCGGTGATTGCGACGGCGGCGAGATAGGCCGCGACAGCAAATAGCGTATTGGTGCTGGTGCCAGCGATGAAGGGGCCGCCGCCCCGCACTGTGTGGATCACGGCGACGGTGGCGACGCTCAGCGTCATCAGCGTCGCGCCACGAGGGCCGAAGCGGAGCGCCGCCCATATCACGAAGGGGAACAGGAGATAGTGGTACTCCACTTGCCGGAGTACCCTGGGGTCAACCACATACCCAAGCGCAAGCTCGGCGACAATCAGGGTGCCGACCGCGAGCACCACTGCCTCTCTCAGACCGCGAGTACCGCCATCCTGTTGCGCCGGAGTCCCCCACGTCAGAATCACCGGCCCGACCACCAGCGCGCCGAGCAGGTCGCCGATCCACCAGACAGCGAGCGTCTCGAATACACCGGTATTCGACAGCGCCCCGGCCGCGGAGAGTGTGCTGGCGCCAACCACTGCGCTGCAGAGCGCACCTAGTGGTGCGGCGGCGAGGATCAGCGCGCGGACGTGGCGGAGGTTGTCCAGCTGGGGCTTTCCACCGGACAGACGACCGAGCAGGAAGGCGGCGACCACCGCCTCCAGCGTGTTGCCGGCCGCGATGCTGCCCGCGGCCCACAGGGGAACCGCAGTGGCCGCGTTGGCGAGAAAGGCGCCGGCGGTGACACCCGGCCAGTATCGAAAGCCGAGCAGGGTGAGCGTGCCGAAGGCGATACCTGTCGGCGGCCAGATCAGCGATACACTCTCACCGATGGAGGCGTAAGCGAGACCGAACCGGGCCGCGGCGTAGTAGACCAGGGCCAGGAGGGCGACGCCGAGCAGGTATCTCAGGACGTGCGCGGTAGCGCTGTCTTCCGAGGACATCCGGCCGGAGCGTGCATGCTGCTCAAAGGGCTCAGTTGTTCAGGGTTCTACAAGGTACACCACTTCGCCCCTGTCAGCCCCCTCCTATACCACCGTGGGCCACGTTCTCAGGTAACGCATAGATTTCTGAGAATTAGCTACTCTCTCACACAAGGTTCTTCTTCTCCGATCCAGACTCCTATGCGGATCGCCACCTGGAACGTCAACTCGCTCAAGGCTCGACAGGAGAAGGTTATCTGGTGGCTCGAGCGAGCTCGGCCCGACGTGTTGCTGATGCAGGAGACCAAGCTGGCAGATGCGGAGGCGCCGGTCGGGATTTTCCGCGACGCGGGCTATGCGCTGGCCCACCACGGCGAAGGCCAGTGGAACGGGGTCGCGATCGCCAGCCGAGATGGGATCGAGGACGTGGTGACCAACTTCGGTGAGCCGCTCCGTCCGGGGCGGACGCCGGACATAGCTGACGACGAGCCCCTGGCCGAGGCGCGGATGATCGCCGCGACCTGCAGTGGCGTCCGCGTCGTCTGCCTGTACGCGCCTAACGGGCGAATGGTCGGCTCACCATTCTACCAGGCGAAGCTGGCTTGGTACGGTCGCCTCGCCCGCTGGCTGGAGAGCGCAGCGAATCCGGCGGAGCCCCTCGTGCTCGGCGGCGACTTCAATCTCGCCCCGGAGGACAGAGACGTATGGGACCCGGCATACTGCCACGGCGGAACCCACGTGTCGCCGCCGGAGCGGGATGCCTTCTTCCGACTGTGTGAATGGGGACTGATCGACGCCTATCGTCTCCATCACACCGAGCCCGGTCGGTACACCTGGTGGGATTACCGTGCGGGAGCCTTCCACAAGAACTTCGGCATGCGCATCGATCACCTGCTGGTGACGCGTCCACTGGCGGAGCGTCTTATCTGGGCCGAGATCGACCGGGAGGCGCGGAAGGGCAAGCCGATCCCGTCCGACCATGCACCGCTGGTCATCGACATCGACGCTCCGGGGCAGTCCTTTGACGCCGGGTGGGCTGCGGCGGAGGACCGCATCGCTGCCCGCCGCCGGTAGACAGTCACCCCCGAAGGTGGGAGAAATTGCCAATGATCCGCAAACTACCATCCGGAGAGTACCGGCTCTATTCACGGAAGAAGGATCCCAGGACTGGAAAGCGCCGGAATCTGGGAACATTCAAGACTCGAGCTGCGGCTGAGAAGCACGAGCGAGCGGTTCAGTTCTTCAAGCGCCGTGGCTGAGTAGCTTGAGGCGCGACTCGTGACCCGCGACTCGCGACCGAGGACTAGCGACTAGCGACTCTCTCCCACAAATTCCCTCTTCCGATCCAGGCTCCGATACTGAATCGCCTCGCTGACGTGGGCCGTGGTGAGCTCGGCGGCTCCCGCTAAGTCAGCGATCGTGCGCGCGATCTTGAGCACCCGGTGGTACGCCCGCGCAGAGAGACCCAGGCGAGTGACTGCCTGACGGAGCACTGCCTCTACCGCCGCGCTGAGGCGGCAGTAGCGCCTGAGATCCCGCGCGGTCATGTGCGCGTTGGCGTATACGCCGCGTTGCCCCTGGAAGCGAGCTCGCTGCACCGCCCGGGCCTGCTCCACACGATGCCTGATGATCGAGCTGGTCTCGTCGGTTTGCTCGCCGACGAGGTCGCGGTAGGCAACGGCCGGCACCTCGAGATGAATGTCGATCCGATCGAGTAGCGGACCCGAGATTCGTGAACGATAGCGATCGATAGATATCGGCCCGCAGCTGCACGCGTGAAGCGGGTCGCCCAGATAGCCGCAGGGACACGGATTCATGGCCGCCGCCAGCATGAAACGCGCAGGATAGGTGAGGCTGACTGCGGCCCTGCTCAGTGTGACAACGCCGTCCTCCATGGGTTGCCGCAGGACCTCGAGCACGTTCCTCCGAAATTCAGGCAGTTCGTCGAGGAACAACACACCCCCGTGCGCCAGGCTCACTTCGCCCGGCCGGGGCGACGAGCCGCCACCAATCAGGCCGGCGTCGCTGATGCTGTGGTGAGGCGCGCGAAAAGGACGGGCAGTTAGGAGCGATTGGGCAGCCGGGAGAGTACCGGCGACGCTATGGATCTTGGTGCTTTCCAGCGCCTCGTCCAGGC
>DATADG010000021.1:0-4579 GCA_036258655.1 Gemmatimonadales bacterium
GTCAGGCGGACACCGCCGACCGGAAGGTGGAGATCTGCCACCGCGCTTATCGCCTGCTCACCGAGCGGGTAGGCTTCGCCCCCGAGGACATCATTTTCGATCCGAACATCTTCGCGATCGCCACCGGGATCGAAGAGCACAGCAACTACGCGGTCGAGTACATCGAGGCCACCCGCCGGATCAAGAGCATCCTGCCCCACGTGCGGGTGAGTGGAGGTGTGAGCAATGTGTCCTTTGCCTTCCGCGGCAACGACCCGGTTCGGGAAGCCATTCACGCCGTATTTCTCTACCACGCCATCAGGGCGGGAATGGACATGGGCATCGTGAATGCGGGCCAGCTCCCCATTTACGCCGATATACCCCCGGACCTGCTCGAGCGGGTGGAGGACGTGGTCCTTAACCGGCGCCCGGATGCTACCGACCGTCTTCTCGAGATTGCCGACACGGTGAAGGGGCGCGCCGCCAGCCAGTCGGCGGATCTCAGCTGGCGCAATGCACCAGTGGCGGAGCGGCTGACCCATGCGCTGGTGGAGGGGATCACGGATTACATCATCGAGGATACTGAGGAGGCGCGGCGCCAGGCCGAGCGACCGATTCACGTGATCGAAGGTCCGCTAATGGCCGGAATGAACGTCGTCGGAGACTTATTCGGAGCCGGTAAGATGTTTCTACCCCAGGTGGTGAAGAGCGCCCGGGTGATGAAGCGTGCCGTAGCCCACCTGGTTCCGTACATCGAGGCGGAGCGGACCTCCGACGCAGCGCTGGCAGGCGGCGCGGATACCGCCAACCAGCGGAACAACGGCAAGGTCTTGCTCGCCACTGTTAAAGGGGACGTCCACGATATCGGCAAGAACATCGTCGGGGTCGTGCTCCAGTGTAACAACTACGAGGTCATCGACCTGGGTGTGATGGTTCCGTCGGCCCGGATTCTCGAGACCGCGCGGCAGGAGCAGGTGGATATCATTGGACTCAGCGGCTTGATCACCCCGTCGCTCGAGGAAATGTCATTCGTAGCCAGCGAGCTTCAGCGTGAGGGGTTTACGGTGCCCCTGCTTATCGGCGGGGCCACGACCTCGAGAGTGCACACGGCGGTCAAAATCGAGCCTCGATACAGCGGGCCGACCGTTCACGTCATCGATGCATCGAGGGCAGTAGGGGTTGCCGGTAGTCTGCGGAGTGACGACCAGCGCGACGAGTTCGTCCGCGGGATTCGGGCAGAGTACCAGAACATCCGGGCCCAGCGCGGCGGCCGGAAGCCTGAGGAGCGGCGCCAGTCGATCGAAGACGCCCGCCGAAATCGACTCGCCATCGACTGGGCGGCATCCCAGCCGCCGGAACCGTGCTTCACCGGCATCCGCGTCCTGAAGGAATATTCGCTCGACGAGCTCGTCCCATTCATCGACTGGACGCCATTCTTCCAGACCTGGGAGCTGGCAGGGCACTACCCCGCCATTTTGGATGATCCGGTCACCGGAGCCGCGGCGAAGAGCCTGTTCCAAGACGCCAAGAGGTTACTCCAGCGCATCGTGCACGAGCGGCTGCTGCGGGCGAATGGTGTCTTCGGATTCTTTCCGGCCAACAGCGTTGGTGATGACATCGAGCTGTATGCGGATGACGCGCGGCAAGGGCCCATCGCCAGGATCCACACGCTCCGGCAGCAGATGCTCAAACCTCCTGGCCGACCAAATCTCGCGCTGGCAGACTTTGTCGCCCCACGCGAGAGTGGCGTTGCCGATTACGTCGGAGCGTTCGCGGTCACCGCTGGCATCGGCGCCGATGCTCTCGTCAGCCGGTTTGCGGCGGAGCACGATGACTACGGGGCGATACTCACAAAGGCACTGGCCGACCGGCTGGCGGAGGCCTTTGCGGAGCTGCTGCACTTGCGGGTGCGCCGGGAGTTTTGGGGTTATGCCAGCAACGAGTCGCTCGACAATCAGGGTCTGATAAAGGAGCGCTATCAGGGTATTCGGCCTGCACCGGGGTACCCTGCATGTCCCGACCATACCGAGAAGCGCACGGTATTCGATCTGCTGCAGGTGGAAAAGCACGCAGGGATCTCACTGACCGAAAGCTTTGCCATGCTCCCCGCCGCCTCGGTGAGCGGCTACTACTTCTGGCGTCCGGAGGCGCAGTACTTCGGTGTCGGTAAGATCGAGCGCGATCAGGTCGAAGATTACGCCCGCCGCAAGGAGACGGACGTCACAGTGGTCGAGCGGTGGCTCGCGCCCAACCTGAACTACGACCGATAGTATGCCCACTCTGCGCGACCTCATCGATGATGGCCGGGTGCACGTGCTGGACGGCGCCATGGGCACCATGCTGTACAGCCGCGGGGTCTTCGTGAACGTCTCGTACGACGAGCTGAGCCTGACGCAGCCCGAGCTGGTTCAGGAGGTACACGAAGCGTATGTACGGGCCGGCGCTGAAATTCTGGAGACCAACACCTTCGGCGCCAATCCGGTCAAGCTGTCGAGCCACGGCCTCGATGACCAAACCGAGCTCATCAACCGCTCGGCGGTTGATGTGGCCCGGAAGGCAGCCAGAGATCGGGCGCTAGTCGTCGGCGCCATCGGGCCGCTGGGCATCCGCCTGGAGCCCTGGGGTCCAACCGCTCGCGAGGAAGCCATTGCATTCTTTGCCCGCCAGGTGCAAGGACTGCTGGAAGGTGGCGTGGACGGATTCATTCTCGAGACGTTCAGTGATATCAACGAGATCGAAGCTGCGCTGCGTGCCGTGCAGCACTCGAGCACGCTCCCGGTCATTGCCCAGATGACTGTGGGTCTCGATGGCAACACCAGTTATGGCACGACCGTGGAGACCATCGCGTCCCGGCTTACGGAGCTCGGCGCCGATGTCGTTGGACTCAACTGTTCAGTAGGACCAGCTGCAATGCTGGACGCTATCGAGCGGATGGTGGAACGAACCGACTGCCCGATATCGGCCCAGCCGAACGCAGGCCTTCCCCGGGCGGTGGACGACCGCCGGATTTATCTCGCGAGCCCAGAATACATGGGATCGTATGCCCGGCGGATGATACAGGGGGGCGCCCGGTTCGTCGGTGGCTGCTGCGGTACCACGCCGGACCACATTCGGCGAATCCACGCGTACGTGGCGAGCCTGCAGCCACGACTCGTGGCCCTGGAGCCGCCGTCTGCCATTCACGATTCGCGTGCTGCCCAACCCGTGCCCCTCGCCCAGCGGTCACACCTCGGCAGGAAGCTCGCCACCGGTGAATGGATCCAGACGGTTGAGATCGCCCCATCCAAGGGGTGGAATGCTTCCGAGATGATCGCGCACTGCCGGGAGCTGAAGCAGGCCGGCATAGACGCGGTCAACGTGCTGGACAGCGCCCGAGCGCAGAGCCGGATGGGCGTGGTCCCGGCTGCGCTCATCATCCAGCGCGAGGTCGGGCTGGAGCCTGTGTTTCACTACACGTGTCGCGATCGCAACATGCTTGGCATGCTCAGTGACCTGCTGGGTGCCGCCGCCGGTGGACTGCGTAACGTGCTCATAGTCACAGGCGACCCCCCAACTATGGGGCCATACCCGGACTCCACCGCGGTTTTCGACATCGACAGCATCGGCCTCACCAACCTCCTTCATCGGTTGAATCAGGGTCTGGATCCGGGCGGAAATTCCATCGGGGAGCCTACCCGGTACGTGGTGGGGGTCGCCCTCAACCAGGGCGCCGAGCCGGAGCGCGAGCTCGAGCGGTTCGCGTGGAAAGTCGAGGCAGGAGCCGACTTCGCAGTTACTCAGCCGGTGTTCGATCCAGAGCAGCTGGAGCGCTTTCTCAGCCGCGCCCGCTCGCGGATTCCGATTCTTGCCGGCATCTGGCCGCTCACCTCGTTGCGGAACGCCGAGTTCCTGGCCAATGAGGTACCTGGCGTGGACGTGACGCCTTCGATACTCGATCGCATGCGCCGGGCCCAGGAGCTCGGGTCGGCTGCAGCCCGCGCGGAGGGAATCGCCATCGCATCCGAGATGGTCGAGTCCGTTGGCAAGCTCGTGCAGGGAGTGCAGGTGAGTGCGTCCGGAGGGCGGGTGGACGCGGCGTTGGAAGTACTCGAGAATGTGAGACTTAAAGTCAAGACTGGCAGTGGAAAGTGAAGAGTGCGCGAGTTTTTACTTTTCACTCTGCACTTTTTCCTGTTGTTACTCCAGCAGCTCGACAATGCGACGATATCGCCTGTCCACGCCCTGAAATCCGAGATTGCTCAAGTAGACCTTATCCGCTCCAACATCCCGCAGCATCCGCACGGATTTTGCACAAATCTCTTCCGGAGTCATTCCGGCCGCAAATTCCCGGGTGAGCTCCACTCCCGGCACCGGGAAGAAGTCGGATAATTTCGCCAGCGTCGCCGGATTGGCGCTACGATAGAGAAATACCCCGAACACGCCCGGATAGGGCACCTGCCGACGGCGCGCCTCGGCCAGGAAGCGCTCCACCGCAGCGATGCTGTGGTGGGACACGATCTGCGTCAGATAGAACTCGGCCTGGAACCTCGCGTCGAGTAGATAGTCAACCTGCTCTTCCGCGGGACGGTGGGGGTTCGCCCACCCTCCCAGGTCCAAGCGG
>DATADG010000022.1:0-15547 GCA_036258655.1 Gemmatimonadales bacterium
AACAGCAGCGATCCGGCGGCATTCGCCGTTAGTAGGGCCGCACGGCGTGCGCCCTAAACTCGGGGAGAAGACCGATGCCACTGTTTGAGTTCACAGCGCTGACCTCCTCCTTGGACTTGAGGTCGACCTGTCCCTTCTGGATCTGCCCGTTGGTGACGTTCCGCGCGGTGTACTCAAACAGTGGCATCGGTCCTCTCCCCGAGTTTAGGGCGCACGCGGTGCACCCCTACTACCGGCGAATGCCGGTGGATCGCTGCGCTTGCTGCTGGGGGCGGTCGACACTACCCAGCTCCTGATCTTCCAGCGGCGTCACTCCAATCATCCGGAGGAACTCCTTGGGATCGCCCGAGGCGCGTTCGCACTCCTCCTGGGAGACTTCACGGCTGGTGTAGAGCTGGTACAGGGCGTCGTTCATGGTCTGCATGCCGAACTTCTTGCCTGCCTGCATTGCGGAGTAGATCTGGTGGATCTTGTCGTCCCGGATCAGCGCCCGGATGGCCGGCGTCGCGACCATGATCTCCGCCGCCATGCAGCGTCCCCGTCCCTTTGCTTTGGGCAGCAGCGTCTGGGTGATGACACCCTCGAGCACAAACGCCAGCTGCGCCCGTACCTGGGACTGCTGGTTGGAGGGAAAGACGTCGATGATTCGGTTGATCGATTCAGCAGCCGAGTTGGTGTGCAGCGTGGCGAGCACCAGGTGACCGGTTTCGGCGATCGTGAGCGCCGCCGCCACCGTCTCCAGGTCCCGCATTTCGCCGACTAGAATGACGTCGGGATCTTCACGCAGCGCGTACTTCAGGGCGGAGGCGAATGTCTTGGTATCGGTGCCGATCTCGCGCTGATTCACGATACAGGACTGGTGCCGATGGATGAACTCGATCGGGTCCTCGACCGTGATGATGTGACCCTTCCGCTCCTTGTTGATCTTGTCGATGATCGCCGCCAGCGTGGTCGACTTTCCGGAGCCGGTCGGGCCGGTCACCAGGATCAGACCCCGGGGGCGTTCCGCCAGTTTGGCGATCACCGGTGGCAGGCCTAACTCCTGAAATGTTCGCACATTGAAGGGAATCATGCGGATTACCATGGCCACGCAGCCCCGCTGCTTGAACACATTTCCGCGGAAGCGTGCCAGGTTCTGAATGCCGAAGGAGAAGTCCAGCTCGTCCTCGGTCTCGAAGCGCTTTTTCTGGTTCTCAGTCAGGACTGAGTACGCCAACTGGAGGGTATCCTTGGGAGTCAGGATGTCGGGCACCGAACTGTCGACGATGTCACCATCGACGCGCAGCTTGGGCCTTTCCTGCGCCGTGATGTGCAGGTCGGAGGCATCCTTCTGAATCATCTCCTCCAAGAGCGCCCGCAAGTTCAGCGTCATTCGGCAGTCTCCTTGACCACTTCCTCGAGTGTGGTGACACCCCGTTCGATCTTCTTCATGCCATCCATGCGTAACGTCAGCATTCCTTCGGATACGGCCTGATCGCGGATCTCGACGACCGAGGCCCCTCGAAGGATCATTCGGCGTAATTCGGGAGAGAGTGCCATGACCTCGTACAGGCCGGCCCGGCCCTTGTAGCCGGTCCCGCTGCAGCTGTCGCAGCCAGCACCCTTCATGAACGTGAGCTTCCTCAGACTCTCAAGATTTGTGCCCAGTGCTGATAACTCGGGGTCGGTATATTTGTGCTCCGTCTTGCAGTCCTTGCAGATACGCCGGACCAGCCGCTGCGCCACCACCAGGTTGACCGCGCTCGCCACGTTGAAGGCTTCGATACCCATGTCGATCATACGGGTAATCGTGCTGGGCGCGTCGTTGGTGTGCAGGGTGGAGAGCACGAGGTGGCCGGTGAGCGCGGCCTTGATCGCAATGCCACCGGTCTCCAGGTCCCGGATCTCACCGATCATGATGATGTTTGGGTCCTGACGCAGAAACGCCTTGAGCGCCGCGGCAAAGGTGAGGCCGATCTCGGTGCGCACCAGCACCTGGTTAATGCCCATGAGGTTGTACTCGACCGGGTCTTCCGCGGTCATGATGTTGACTTCCGGCGTGTTGATCCGTGATAGCGCCGAGTACAACGTGGTGGTCTTGCCGGAACCAGTGGGCCCGGTCACCAACACCATCCCATATGGGTTGAGGATGGCTCTCATCAAATCCTTCTCGGCTTTGGGCTCGAAGCCGAATTTGGTGAGGTCGAGGGTCAGGTTCCCCTTGTCCAGGATTCGGAGCACAATCTTCTCACCGAAGAGCACCGGCAGCGTCGACACCCGGAAATCAATGACCCGACTACCCATCTTCAGCTTGAGCCGGCCGTCTTGCGGCACCCGCCGTTCGGCGATGTTGAGCTGAGACAGAATTTTCACTCGGGAGGTCAGCGCAGCTTTCATCTTCAGCGGCGGCCGCATGATCTCGAGCAGGGCGCCGTCGATGCGGTAGCGGACCCTGATCTCATGCTCAAAGGGCTCGATGTGAATGTCACTCGCGCCCCGCCGGACCGCGTCGGTGAGCAAACCATTGATCAGCTTGACTACGGGCGCGTCATCGATTTGAGCCTGGGTCGCTGCCTCGTCTTCTTCTTCCTCGACGACCTCAACGTCCTCGGCCGACTCCTCCATGTCCTTCAGAATGCTTTGCAACTGCTGGTCGGAGGCCTCGTAATACTTCTCGATCAGGTTGCGGAGGGTGTATTCGCCCGCGATGACCGGAAACAGGTCGAAGCGGGTGATAAACTTGAGGTCCTCGAGCAAGCCAAGGTCGGTTGGGTCCGCCATCGCCACCGTGAGTGTGCGACCCTCGCGCTTCAACGGCAGCACCACGCTCTTGGTTGCCAGGTCGGCAGGCACCAGCTTGATGATCTTGGGATCGACTTCGAACCGGGAAAGATCCACCGCAGGCATGCGGTATTGACGGGCCAGTACTTTGGTGATCTCCAGCTCCTGCACGAGCCCGAGCTTCACCAGCACGTATCCGAGCCGATGCTTTGTGTTTTTCTGCTCCGCCAGTGCCTGCGCAAGCTGCTCGCGCGTGACCAGGCCTTCACGGAGGAGGATTTCGCCGAGCCGATCACCGCCGGCCGCTGCCGTTGCCATGATCTCGCCGTGTTGAGGGCTATGGGTGGACAGGGGTAATATCGGCCACTCGACCGGCGAACCTTAGTCGCTGCTTACCGGACCGAAATTCGGGACTCCAAGTTCGACACCAGGGCCGGCCCAAAGCCCGGCACCAAAGCCAGGTCCTCAGTTCCGGTAAACGCGCCGTGCTCCTCACGATACCGCAGGATCGCTGCCGCCTTGGCGGGGCCGATGCCGGGGAGCGCGTCTAACTCGCTGGCGGTAGCAGTGTTGATATTCAGCGGGGCGGGTTGGCAGCGGGGCGGATTGGCAGCCTGTCGATCACAGGACAATATCTTCGCGTCTGAGATCATGGCCGCGCTGACCCGCTGCCCCGCTTTCCCGCTGAAGATCACGTGCGGTTCGATGGACTTCAGCAGGGCGGGACCGATGCCCGGGACCCGATCGAGCCCGGCCACGCTTCCGAAGGGACCGTGCTCCTCTCTATTCGCCAGAATTACCTTGGCCAGGCGAGGGCCCACCTTGGGAAGCCGGGTCAGCTCGGCCGCGGATGCGTTGTCGACATCGATTCGTTCTCCCGGCTCGAGCGGACGGCCTTGTCGCATGGCGCTGTCACGCTGAGCGAGCGGAGAACCTGGTGTAAGAGTGGCGAGAAGCTGGACCTGACCTGGCGCATCGCCAGGTTGGGTGAGCAGGTGTCGCACGAGCTGGCCGGCAACAGCGAGCGCCAGCAGTGCCAGTAAGGCACGTTGTTCGGCTGATGGCATCGGCGATGAAGGAACGAGAGAACGCTGGAACGATGATGGAAACGAATCAGGAGTCGGTAGGCAATTTCTCGCCGTGCGGATCTTCCGCCCGCGAAGTCAGGTATCGAACGGTCCCTGCTTCCATCGTCACCCGCTCAAGTCGTCCCACCGCCCTCTCGCCGTACAAGCTGCACGGCGACATCTCCCACGACCTGAAGACTCGCGGCGCTCACCTTGTCGATAGTGTCATACTGTGTATGCCAGGCAGGGTAGTCGAAATCAACGACATCGATGGCGCGTATCCCCGCCTTCTGCAGCTCCAGATGATCGTCGATCAGCGTATGTCTGGGTGAGGAGATGAAGTAACCGCTGTATCCGAGGTCCTTCGCGGTATCCCACACCAGCTCGACCACTTCCGGCGCTCCGACCAGGGAATTGCCTTCCTGGTAGATCTGAAGATCCTTGTCTGCTACCAGATCGAAGAGAACAGCGTAGAGAGGCGGTGGTCCGGGTGGCTGGTGGGCTGCATAGTAGCGGGACCCGATGAGCACGTCGGAAGGGGTCTTGGTAAAGTCCCCGTAGTCTTCGCCGTCTACGAAGAGGAGGTCCACCCCGATGGCGGGCGGGTTGCGCTTCAGCACATCGGCAACGCCCAGCAGCAACGCTACGCCGGAACCACCGTCGTTGGCACCGACCACGGCATGGCTGGAGTCGCGTGAGACCGGACTGTCGGAGACCGGCCTGCTATCCCAGTGCGCGAGAAACAACAGCCGCTTGGTCGCATTCGGATTGAACCGGGCGATGAAATTCCGGAGTGGGAGCGTGTCTCCGCGGGTCGTGACGTGATTCCACCGTTGCATCAGCACGGTATCCGCCCGCTGGCGCAGTAAACTGTCGAGCCAGTTGGCCATCTTCTCGTGTGCCTCCATCCCCGGCACTCGAGGCCCGAACGCTACCTGCTGTTTGATGTATTCGAACGCTGCCTGACCATTGAACTCGCGGGGCGGACGCGGCCGGTCACGGCATGCGATTGAGAGGACGGAGAGGGCGGCAAGCGCGGAAAGGGCGGAGATGTTCCTGAGTCGTGGCATGCCGTAAGCTAATGCGGCAGGTGGGAAACGCTTCGCACTCATGCCTCTTCCGTCTTCTTGGTTTCCCTTCGCCTCCGTTCGCTGCGCTCATTGCAGCTCTATTGATAGTCCCCCGCATACAACGAGAGCTGCAAGGACAGCAGGAGTGAGATCTGTGATGTCCGCCGGCTCAGATGGCGAGCATCATTGATCGAGTACCCGAAGTGCAACCCTCCGCTGAGAGTCTTCAGCAGGTCCGTATCGAGGCCACCCCGGATCTCCTGTCGACGCACATCGGATACGACCGTACAGTCGCTTTCCTGACCTTGCTCCAGACAGGTCAAGGTCTTGGCAGCAATTCCTGTAAGGGTGGATCGCACCCGCTTCCGGGAACGGCTGATCGCTGCTGGCAGGGCAAAGGAATACGTGAGCGATCCGCTAATGTCGTCCTGATCGAGCACCGTGGCGTTACCGTTGGTCTCGGTCCGCTGAGAGCGATCGGCATATGCAGCGGAGAGGCTCAGACCGTTCCGGAACGAGAGCTGGAGATCCGGTGTAAGCGACGACGACGAAGTAGAGCTCTGGGCGCCTCCGCTTTCACGGCCCGGCCCGCCCTCAGCACCGAGTTGGACCGAGGTACCTTGCCTCCGCCGGACTCCTGCCCCTGCAGCAACCAGTGCCACCGGTCCGCCGGTGAATGTGCGGGTCCACCGTACATTTGCGACCGGCCATTCGCGTTGCCGCGTGGTGGTCTCCACAAAACCCTGGGCCACCTGCTGGAAACGGTCGGTTCGGGTCAACGAATAAGAAAGAGTTGTGCTGAAGCCGAGCGGCAGATCGGCTCCCGTGGAAAGTGTCGCAGTTCTCGTCTCGGTTGCCCCTCTGGCGCTCTCACCCTCCTGATTGAGGAATCGATCCAGACCGCCCAGGCCGAGCATGTAGCCGAGACCGGGATCGAAGAGGTTCAGATCGTAAGTGGACGTCCGGCTCAGTCTGTTGCTGAGATCTACCGGGCGCACTCGGGCCACCGCCCGCCCTATCCAGCTGCTGTCACCCCAGAGCTGCCGCAAAGCCCGCGAAAGGTCCACCGACACGGCGATATCCATGCTTCGCGAGTTGTTGAGCGTCTGGGGCAGAATAACCGCGCCGGTATCTCCGACTGCCCGCACCGGTGAGCGGCTGGTCAGGGTTCGAGATAGCTGGAAGCTGCTGGAGCTGGTGAAACGAGGCCGGAGCCACGAGCTCAGCCTCGGCGTCAATGCCAGGGCTGTCGTCAGGGTGCGATCCCGCTCGAGTCCGACGGGAATACCAGCAAGAAAGCGCCGCTCAGCATACGCCAGGCGACCAAGCGAGGTTGAGTCCGGATATACGCGGAGGTCGCGAGTACTGGTGAGATCGCCATTCAAGCTCAACATGCCGAGCGGCTGCCACGTGAGTCCGCCCGAGTTGCGCCAGAGATGTGACAGGGAGACTGCCGGGATGATGGAAGTGTCTTCTGGACGCTCAACAGGGACGTTGAACAGCACATTGTTTGCATGATCGCGCGACAGCCCGCTACTCCACCGCACGGTGGACGGCACCAGACTGAATGTCGCATTGGCCAGAGCCTTGCCCCCTTCGCTGTCACGAATCCATTCGGGCAATCTCTTGATGAGGCCACCAAACGGCAGTCGTGGTCCCCTCCGCTGGAGCTGCAGGTTGTAGCCGAGCTGAACAGAGTAGGCATCACTGCTGGCGTCCGACAGCTCGGAACGTGACCTGCCTTTCACCATCGTACTCGTGAGAATGAGAGGGTCGATCAGCCCCCGAACTAGCCAGGTGCGACCCCGTTCGCTGCGGCGGATGGTCAGGTTGTAGGAGGCGGTCCAGGACAGTGGCCGGCGCAGCTGACTCAGAGCAGCGCCCCGGATGTCGGTTCCAGTCAGCAGTTCGGGATCCACCTCGTTGCGGTTGTACGAGACAGTCAGCGGGACGGAGAGTCCCAGGGAGGGCGGCAGGAAGCGGTCCAGTCGCCAGCTGGTTGCCACCTGCATCGTGCCACTGGAGCGGTATGTCGGACTGCTATTGATCTGGTGGAACTGACCATCCCGATGGAGGTAAGAGGCGGTCACGCTGCCGACATCGGAGGCGGTCAAGCGGGTATCAACCGCCAGCGCCTTTCCGAGCTCCGAGACCGGGCTGCTGAGTCGAATGTCGTCGACCCAGAGTTCTGCTTCCGGAGCGCTGCCAGCCACTCGGTAAATACCGGCAGACAGTTCCTGGACGGCTGCCAGATTCGGGGGGTTGATGCCGGGATCACTCAGGTGAACGAGATAGGGCCCATCACACGCAACGTAGGCATTGCTGTCCAGGCTGCCGCACTCGACTGCCCCGGAAGGCGGCGCCCCACTCAACCAGCGGCTTTCCAGGTCTGCTCGAAGCTGTCGCCAGACCTCCATGTCGATCACGAACTCCGGCTCCCACGTAGTGCTGCGGGCCGGCGCGCGGTAGAGGTAAAAGTTCCGGTCGTCGCTTCCGAGTTTAATGAAGGCCTGGTAATCTCCGAGCTCCCACTCTGTCCCCCGTCCTCTCATCCAGACCCGAAGCTGGCGATAACCAAGCAGGTTCTGCGGCCCGGCAGGGAACCGCAGGTACGCCTCGGCACGCTCTCCCACCTCCAGCCCGCGGGCAATGAGGCGCAGCGACTTCTCATTAATCTGAGTTCCTAGAGAGCTCCGGTCGCCCTCGCGGCGCGAGACAGACTCTATGACTCCCGGGGGGGACTCGTATCCCAGGTCTGAACTATTCTCAGTGGATACGACGGAGGCGATTACCTCGCCACTCGGCTCTGCCTGTGATCCGGAGAGTCCGGCGATGGGAGACTCGGCGCGCCGAAGCCAGGAAGACCCGACCAGCCGCACACGGGCGAGGGCAAAGCGGGCCACGACGTCAGGACCGGCACCGGCCGGAGCAGCAAGGGTGAGCCGCACATGTTGAATGAGTCTCAGATTGGGCGTGCCGAGCGTGACGTCTGGCTGCCGGATGGGAATACGAAAGAGCTGCCAGCCGCTGACTCTGCCGCTAGCATCCTGGGTTTGCTGCCCATTCCGCACGAAATACCTGTCATTGGGGTTCAGAGTCACCACGTACCGAAACACGTTTTCCGCCGTCCCCGAGGAGTTGAGGACGTTGTCTCCGTTCAGGTCCTCGGTATCCAGCTGTCCGTTCCCGTTGGTACAGCGGCTGCTTAGATCGCCCCAGGGAAAGACCGGCACGGCCACACTCAGTACCTGCCGGCACAACGCTAGTTCGGGCAGAGCGGCTCCGGTCAAGGAGTCGATCAGCACATCCGGGCGATCGCCCAGAATCCCTATGTCATCTTCCTGAGCGTCAAAAACGTCAAACTGGTTGCGCTCAGTATCCAGCTGGCCTTCACCGACATACTGGCGGCCGGTGTAAAAGGTGTCGGCTCCGCTGACCACTATGGTTTGGGGCGCCAATGCCAGAGCATCCTCGTTCACACTCCCCAAGTCGAACACCAGGCGAAGCCCTGCCGACTCGGCGGTGCGATCCGCAGGCTGGAATACCCAGAATTCGAGGTACTCGTTGCGGGTGAGGTCGAGGCCGGTCGAGCTCAGAGAAGTGACCATGGATCGCCAGCGTGGGGCTGCCGGGCGCTCAGGCAGCGTCCAGCGAGACGCGTTGTTCCGCTGGACCACGCCACCGGCAGTATCAGCGTGGAAGGTCAGAAACAACGCTGTCTCGAACCGCTCGGTTCTCCCGGAGATCCGGATCAGGGTATCGATATCTTGCGGGCGCAGCTCGATTGGCTGATTGGTAGCTGGATTCAGCACCAGATTCTGCCAGGTCAATGCGACGGCATCTTCGGGGAGGAATCCACCCGGAAAACCCAGGTCGACCACGCCATCTGCCTGGTGGGGACGGCTGGCGAACTCCCAGGCAGTCTCTCCGAGGGGCACCGGCACTCCAGCATCGGCCTCGAATTCCTCCAGGTACGCCTGTCCCGAACGGTTTGGATCAGGTTTGGTGAAGGCCAGTTCTGCATTCAGGTCCAGGCCTGACGGCGCTACTGCCGGCCGGGTGGTCAGCTTGCTCAGAAATCGACTGAGCCAGGATGGCTTGAAACGCAGTGCAGTGTTGATACCACCGATGAGGTTGGCGGATGCCTCGAATCCGAGAGGAGGACGATTGAAAGCGCTCTGCTCCTTCTGATACATCCCGATCAGATTGATCGCTCCCGTCTCCCCGAGGCTGTACGTCGTCGAGAACCCCAGGATGGTCGTCGGGGCTACCGCAAACAGACCCTGTTCCTCGAAACGCGCCGTTATTTGGGCCGATCCGGCCCCGAACAGCGCGTCGGGGTTGAGGAACGTCACTTGACCCAACTCATAGGAGATGGTGTAGTCCACTCCCCGTTCGAGCCGGCGCCCACCGAGGGAGAGCTGTTCACTCTCCTCGCGGATCTGTAATGCTCCCAGGCTGAGCGTGGACCGGTCTCCAGCACCCGTCGAGTTGTATCTCACCCGGAGCTGGAATCGCGCGGCGGGACCCTGCGCGAGCAGCAGGTAGAGCGGGGTCCGGTACAGCGAATCCGCACGTTCGGCCGCGCTGAGCCGCGGATCCGCGAAAGGTGTGAGTGAGGGGAATACAATGTACGACTCGCGCACCACCTCTGCCGCATCCGGATCGCGAGAGCGAGGGAACAACCGATTCTCGCGATCGAAGACATTCTGGTCAGCAGCGGAGGCGAGCCCCAATAGAGTTAAGTACGTGCTCGATTGTCCCTGGGGACGCTCGGAGCGGTTAACCGACAAGTTGACCTGCAACGAGGTCGGGTCGAGATCGGAGCCAGCGACCCGGTAGATCTGGCGCATCTCGTGCCGGAAGGTCGCTGCCTCAGGGCCCTTTTTTGGCTCCACGATCAATCGCAGACTGTCAGTGGACCCCTGCCCGCGATCCTCCGATGGGAAGCTCCCGATCGTAGTACCGGCGGCCGTGGTATAGCTCACCGCCAGATAGTCATTCTGGTCCAGCTTGGTCGCGAGTGCGAACCACAGCCCTGAAGGGTCGAGATAGTAGTCAGTGCCTTGGATGAGGAGCTGCCAACGCACTGGACCGAAGCCAGGCTCGTTCGAGTTGGGCCGGGCCAAAGCAGTGATGCCGCCGAGATTGGGGTCGGCTCCGCCCTGGTTCTGCGGGGGCCGATAGCGGTAGACCCGAACCTGGACCGGTTGTTGGGCAGGTGCTATCACCGCCGTGCTGAGATTTAGAATGTCAACAGCTGGATAGCCGGGGACCGCGGCACTTGGATCAACCACCCAAAAGAACCGCCCGGTCTCGAAGTCGAGATCGCGGAGTTGCCGGTCTTGGGGCTGGCTCGTAGTCTGACCCACCGTATACACCCGCTCGGCGACCTGGCTGCCTTTCTGCGTAGCCGCAAGCGTCTGAAACAGCATTGGCCCGACCTCGAACGTTGCATTGACTCCGAAATTGTTGGTGGGGATCGCGGCGGTGATGAATCGGGATTGGGGCGGCTGAAAGCTGACCGTACCAACTTCGATCCGGCGGATGATCTCGTCTTCCAGTCCTTCGTAGTACACCTGGACGTCGTTGTTCGCGCCGAAATCCCGCTCGGTATCGTAATCCACATTGATGTGCACCCGCCGTCCTATTATCCCTCCCGAGCGCACATTCACCTGGTTCGACAGACGGGGCGGATTGAACCCACCGCGGCAGCCGGAGTTCGGATCCAGCAGCAGGGCGGGGCTGCAACGCTCGTTGCGCAGGCGGTCACTCCGGACCTCCAGCCTGACTTGGCCGTCGAGAGCCAAATCGGCATACTTCTGCGATAGCCCAAAGACACCGCGCCGTGGTCTGGCCTCCTCCTCCCCTTCGAGGGGTTGCTCCCCGGTCACCGGCCGCCCGTAGAGGCTAAGATACAGGAGCGAGCCCGCTCGCTCGGTCCGAGCCGAGTCCAGCACAGCGGTAACCGTGCTGTCCCATGCAAGGGCCCGAAGCCCGGGAGGGACGCGGGAAGCTCCGAGCCATGGGGCTCTCAATACGTTTGGCTCTCGTAGCTGGAGCGGCGGAAGGGAGAATGTCCAGGGAGCACCGAGTCCACTGGTGTCGGCCAGAGCCGTATCGGCTTGGCCGGCCAGCACTCGAGGAAAAATGACTGAGCAGGTGATGGCGACGAGAAGGCGCGCCACGCTAGCGGAACACAACAATATGGCTTGAACGAAGTGGATGTGACAATATAATGGTCGTACGAAACCCTTACAACTATATAAGTTAGCTCTAGTGCGCCTGCTCAACCGTTACATCCTGCGACAGCTGGCGGCACCGTTTCTTTTCGCCCTCGCTGCGCAAACCAGCCTGATGCTGTTGAGCCAGGTGGCGAAGAAGTTCGGGGCCCTGGTCGGCAAAGGATTGCCCTGGACTGTCATCGCTGAGGTATTCGCGCTGAGCTTGCCGTTTATCATCGCCATGACGCTGCCGATGGCCGTCCTGCTGGCGGTGCTCTACACCTTCAGTCACCTGGCCGCAGATAATGAGATCACCGCTATGCGGGCCAGCGGAATCAGCGTCTACCAGGTGCTTACACCGGTGCTCCTCTGGGGCGTCTGCATGGCCGGGCTGAACTTTGCTTTCGTCGATCAGGTGCTTCCCCGGAGCAATGCCCGATTACGGGCCCTGCTCATCGACATCGGCCGTAAGAAGCCGACATTCGAGCTCCGCGAGCAGGTCATCAACGAGGTTCCCCCGTCGCAGTATTTCCTGAGGGCCAGCCGCATCGACGCGGCAACCGGCAGGCTGAGAGGGGTCACGATCTACGATGTCGGCAGTGATGCGAGCCGCCGAATCATCTATGCGGACAGTGGTTCGATGGCGTATGCAGAGGGACAAACTGATTTGAGTCTCCGGCTATACGACGGCTCCATCCATCAATACCGCCCTGCCGAGCCGACCCGATTTCAGCTGACCTATTTCTCGGTGAACGATATTCGCGTCAAGAACGTGTACGACCAGCTGCAGCGGAACACGAGTGAGTCCATCAGGGGCGATCGTGAGATGAGCACCTGCGAGATGCTCAAGGTGATCCAGGAAGCGAGGCAGGAGCAGGAAGTCGCCCGCCACGAACGCGCAGCCCTGGTCGAGAACGACCTCCGCATGCTGCTTCATCTGCCGCCCCGCGCCAGAGAATTTCCCGAGCCGACCGACCCCGCGCAGAGCGGCTACTGCGGCTGGTTCCGATCCATCCAGTCCCTCATTCTTCCCAGGACGGCCGAGGCTCAGAGCAGTGCACAGGCAGCCTCCAGGCTTCAGTCCTCTGCCCGGCCACGGGTCCGGTTGACGAGTTGGTCGGAGGTGGCCACTGCCGCCGACCGGGTACGCGAGGCCGACCGCCGGGCGGACCGCTATGCCGTGGAAGTGCACAAGAAGTGGGCGATCAGCCTCGCATGCATCTCGTTTGTCATCATTGGCATTGTGATGGCTCTCCGGTTTCCGAGGGCCGGCATCGGTCTGGTGATCGGCGGTGGACTGGCCGTGTTTTCGATTCACTACGTTGGTCTCACTGCCGGGGAAAGCCTGGCTGACCGAGGACATGTCGAGCCCTGGCTGGCGATGTGGACCCCGAACATCGTGCTCACCATCATCGGGATCCTGGGCCTGGTGCGGGTCAGCCGCGAATCTGGAAGCACCCGCGGCGGCGACTTCCAGGAGATGCTGGAAGGGGTGCGCCACCTGCTGCGGCGCATATGGCACCGGACCGCCGGATGATCAGGAAACACCTCAGCAAGCTTCGATTCCGTGGCCTGCGGCAGCTCGACCGGTACGTCCTGGAGAGCTGGATCCGGATCTTTGTGCTCACCGCACTCGGCTTCCCGATCGTGTCGATCCTCATCAACCTGACCGATACACTGAACCGATTACTCGACCGTGGTCTCAGCATGAAAGAGATCGCGATCAGCTACATCTATTCGGTACCGGAGAACGCATTTCTCGTCATGCCGGCCGCTGTGCTCTTTGCCACGGTATTCACCGTGGGCAGCATGGGCCGACATTCGGA
The DNA here is from genome assembly GCA_036258655.1 of Gemmatimonadales bacterium. GTDB lineage: Bacteria > Gemmatimonadota > Gemmatimonadetes > Gemmatimonadales > GWC2-71-9 > CAVVWJ01. The sequence goes on from DATADG010000022.1 coordinate 12,948, forward strand.
GCTCACGGCCGCGAAGGCTGGCGGCCAGAGCTTTCACCGGCTGATGAGGCCGATTTTCATCGCGGCGGGGTGTGCATCGGTGCTGGCGTTTGTCGTGGGGGAGCTCGCACCGGGAGCGACCGCCAAGCAGATGGAGCTGCAGAAGGCCAAGCAGGCACGCCCCACCCGGAGCCGTTTCAATTTCGTGTACCGGGGTGACGCCGGCTGGGTCTACACAATCCGCTCCCTGGATGTGGCCAACCGGCAGCTCAAGCAGCTCATGCTGGAGCGGCAGGGGACGGGCCTCAGCTACCCGGGCCTGGTCCTCACGGCCGACAGTGCGAGCTACGATGAGAAGCTGAAGAGCTGGCGCCTGCGACAGGGAGCCAGCCGAATCATTGCAGGGCCGGCTCGGCAGGCGACGTTCAACTTCCGGACCATGCGGCTCAAGGCGCTGAGCCAGTCCCCGGCAGACCTGCTTGCCGAGTCGAAGGCGCCCGACGAGATGCGCTACGCCGAATTGGGACGCTACATCGATGCGTTGAAACGCTCGGGCAACGATGCAAACAAGCTGATCGTGGAGCAGGCGCTCAAGCTCGCTCTCCCAGCAGCCTGCATCATCATTGCACTATTCGGAGCGCCACTGGCGGTGACTACCCCCCGCGCTGGAGCCGCGGTCGGCATCGCGATCAGTCTGGGCACTACAGTGATCTACCTGCTCTTCATCCAGATCACCAAGGCGATCGGCGCAGGCGGAGTGATCAATCCGGTGCTTGCCGCATGGATCCCCAACGTCGTCTTCCTCTTCGCGGGTCTGGTCCTTTTGGCCAAAGTCAGGACGTGAGAAGGCCCCCGCTTACCGACTTACCCGCCTACCGTCCGCTATATTTCACCGATGCCTGCACCCCGTCCCATTGTCGTCGGTACCGGAATCGCCGGCTTGTGGACGGCGTGGCGGCTGGCATCCGAAGGCATTTCCGCAGTTCTCGTCACCAAGGAAACACTGGCAGATAGCGCGAGCGCGTGGGCCCAAGGCGGGATCGCGGTCGCGTTGGGACCGGGTGATAGCCCTGGCCAGCATGCCGCAGACACGCTGGCCGCCGGCGACGGGTTGGCCGATCCCGAGGCGGTACGGATCCTCACCAACGAAGGTCCCGACCGAATCTACGAATTGTTGGAGTTGGGCGCCCTTTTCGATCGTGGCCCTGACGGCAAGCTGAGGCTCGCGCTCGAAGCCGCCCATACCCGACCGCGGATCATACACGCCGGTGGTGACAGGACGGGGGCAGCGCTGATCAGCTGCCTGGCCCAGCTGATTCGGGAGCATCCCGGAATCGAGTTGCTGGAGCATACCGAGGTCAGCAAGCTAACAATGCGGAAAGGCCAGGTTGTCGGCGTCACGCTGCTTCCTCGTGGGGACGCTCCTCTCGCTCTCGAAAGCTCTGCGGTCGTGCTCGCCACGGGTGGCGTCGGACAGCTGTACGCCGTCACCACGAACCCTCGGGTGGCGACCGCCGACGGCTGGGCCCTGGCGCATTACGCCGGCGCACAACTCCGGGATCTCGAATTCCTCCAATTTCACCCTACCGCCCTCAAGATGCCGGGGCTCAATCCCGCACCGCTCATCTCGGAAGCCGTCAGAGGTGCGGGGGCAGTACTGCTGGACCAAAGTGGCCGTCGTTTTGCCCAGGAGTTCGATGCCCGTGGCGAGCTGGCACCCCGGGACATTGTCGCCCGAGCGGTCGCCGCGGCCGATGCTGCCGGTGGCGCCTGGCTCGACGCCCGTTCCATCGAGAACTTTCCCACCCGCTTCCCCGGAATCACGGGGATGCTCGCCCGATATGGTCTCGACCCATGCCGTGACCTCCTGCCCGTCGCCCCTGCCCTGCACTATGCGATGGGTGGGATCCAGACAGATCTGGAAGGAAGAACGACCAAACCGGGCCTCTGGGCGGTGGGCGAGGTTGCACGTACTGGAGTACATGGTGCGAACAGGCTGGCCTCCAACTCGCTGCTCGAGGGACTGGTGTTCGCCGATAGGGCAGGCCGGTCGCTGGGCCGGAAGCTCTCAGGAAAGGTGGTATCGGTGCCTCCCACACCATCCCGCGAGCCTCGCGATACCGGTGCCGATGCTGGATGCGAGTCGATCCGTGAGGAGATGCGCAACCTGATGACCGCGAATGTCGGGGTGCAGCGGAGTGAATCATCACTTCTGCTCGCGGAGCAGGAACTGGCGCGCCTTACCCGAACGACGCCACGCGACGCCTGGCGCACCCACAACCAGCTACTCGTGGCGGGTCTGATCACTCACGCGGCACGTGGCAGGCGCGAGAGCCGCGGCGGCCATCGGAGAACCGATTATCCGCCCAACTCGAAGCGGCGGGAGGCGGTGTGACGGCATCGCCCAACACTGCGGGAACACTGTCGCTGCCGATAATCGAAGCTCCGCGGGAGACGCCGGAACAGATTGCCGCGCTTCAATCGGAGATTCGCAGGCGGGCGCGGGAACGAAACGCCGTGGTGCTGGCGCACAACTATCAGCGGCCAGAGGTGCAGGATGTAGCCGATTATGTGGGAGACTCGCTGGGTTTGTCCCGGCAAGCGGCCAGCACCCATGCAGA